>JALRJW010000249.1 GCA_023268955.1 Aliarcobacter sp.
GGAGTCTTTATTTGCACCAATATTTACTCCCAAAACTCCATCATATTCAGATCTTTTTAAATTATTGACTAAGTGCTCTAATCCTTTATTGTTAAAACCGAGTCTGTTGATAACAGAATTATGTTTAGTGAATCTAAAAACTCTTGGTTTGGTATTGCCAGATTGTGGCTTTGGAGTAACAGTTCCAACTTCTAAAAATCCAAATCCCAAATCACCTAAAGCCTCTATGTAATCACCATTTTTATCGAGACCAGCTGCTGTTCCAAGCCTGTTTTTGAAAGTTAAATTTTTAAATTTGAATGGTTCTCTTAATGCAAATTTAGGTGAAATCCCAAAAAAAGAGTATAAAATCATTAAACAAAGATTTTTAAACTATAGACTTCTAAGCGGTAAAGTTATTGCAAACAAAGACGTTGTACCATCATACATCATGTGCTATTCAACTATAAACAGAAACCGAACAAATGGAAGAGTTGAATACACAAAAGATGGAATTTCATACCTAAATAGAGATGAAGTTAAATTAATCTCAATAGAAAAATTTAATGAATTGGCAAATACAAATTATGCTTGTGTAAAAGAGTTAATGTATTCACCATTAAGATTTGAATTAGAACAAGAAATTAGAAATAAAGTAATCAAAAATCCATTTGATTTGAGTGCTTTAATTGTTTTAAATGAAATTGCTGATGTTAAATATGAGATTACGGTTAATGCTGAAACTTACGAAGATGTAAAAGAAGCAATTGTATGAAAATTTTAGTTAGTGCTTTAGAAACTTCATCAAATATTCATTTAAAAGAGTTGAAAAAACATTTAAATGATGATGTGCAGTTTGTTGGAGTTTTTGATTCACAACTAGGAAACCCTTTATATGACTTAACAAATCTTGCAATCATGGGATTTGTTGATGCTATCAAAAAAATAAGATTCTTTTTTAAACTTAGAGATGAACTTGTTGAACTTGCAGATTCTTGTGATAAAGTTTTACTTATGGATTCAAGTGGTTTTAACTTGCCACTAGCTAAAAAATTAAAAGAAAAATATCCAAATAAAGAGATTATTTACTATATTTTACCCCAAGCATGGGTTTGGAAAAAAGGAAGAGTAAAAAAACTTGAAGCTTACTGTACAAAACTTTTATCTATCATTCCTTTTGAAGAAGAAATTTATAATGATAAAGAAAAAATTCAATATGTTGGACACCCTTTACTTGATGAAATAAGTGAATTTAAAAATGAACCTTCAACTTCAGGAAAAATTGTTTTTATGCCAGGAAGCAGAAAAACAGAAATCAAAAATCATATGCCAATTTTTAAAGAGTTAGCTAAAAAAATTCCAAATAAAGAGCATATTTTAATTATTCCTCCAAAATTTGATGAAGAGTATATAAAATCAATTTATGGGGATATTTCAAATTTTACAATCTCAAACAATGCCCATGAAGAACTGCTAATTGCTGAATATGGGTTTATATGTTCAGGAACTGCTACACTTGAAGCAGCGCTTATTGGAACACCTTTTACACTTAGTTACATAGCTAAAAAATTAGACTACAAAATAGGAAGAATGTTTATTAAACTAAAATATGTTGGTTTAGCAAATATCTTTTTTGAAAAAATGGGAAAATCAACAATTCACTCAGAATTTTTACAAGAAAATGTAACGACAGAAAACCTACTAAGTGACTATCAAAGTTGTGATAAAAGTAAATTTATTGAGAACTCAAAACTATTAAGAGAGTATTTAAAACAAGGCAGTTCATCAAAAGTTGCTAGTATAATTCAAAACTAATAATCATTTAGATAAAATATCTACCATTATAAAACTACATAGGAAATGTTAATGTTAGACATAAATGAAATTCAAGAAATCTTACCTCATAGATACCCATTTTTATTAGTTGATAGAATCACTGATATGGAAAAAGGTAAAACTATCGTTGGATACAAAAACATCTCAATTAGTGAGCCTGCATTCATGGGACACTTCCCTGGTCATCCAATCTATCCAGGTGTTTTAATTTTAGAAGGTATGGCACAAGCTGGTGGTGTTTTAGCTTTAAAAAGCAATGATTTAACTACAGAAGAATTACAACAAAAAGTTATCTACTTCATGAGTATTGATGGTGCTAAATTTAGAACTCCTGTTAAACCAGGTGACAAATTAGAGTATAGAATTGAAGTTAAGAAACTAAGAGGAACTTTAATTGTTCTAGATGGTAAAGCATACGTTGATGATAAGCTTGTAGCAGAAGCTGAACTAAAAGCTATGGTTGTAGATAAATAGGCTTGCTATGAATAATATTCACTCAACTGCAATAATTGAAGAAGGCGCTGTTTTAGGACAAAATGTAACTGTAGGTGCTTACACAGTTATTGGTTCGCAAGTAAAAATTGGAGATGGTACAACTATTGGTAGTCACACTTTAATTGAAGGGAAAACTACTATTGGTAAAAACAACCAAATTTTTTCTCACGCAACTTTAGGTTCTATTCCTCAAGATTTAAAATTTAATGGAGAAGATGTAGAACTTATTATTGGCGATAATAATAAAATAAGAGAATATACACTGTTTAATCCAGGAACTATCGGTGGTGGAAGCATCACTAAAATTGGAAGCAATAACTTATTTATGGGATACACTCACGTAGCTCATGATGTTATTGTGGGAGACAACTGTGTATTTGCAAACTGTGCAACACTTGCAGGTCACGTAGAAATTGATGACTATGTAGTAGTTGGTGGATTAACACCAATTCATCAATTCTGCAAAATTGGAACGCAAGTTATGATTGCTGGTGGTTCAGTTGTAACTCAAGATATTCCTCCATTTTGTTTAGCAGAAGGGAACAGAGCAGTTTTAAGAGGTCTTAACTTAAATGGATTAAGAAGAAGACTTGAAAATAGAAAAGATATTGATGAGATTAAACATGCTTATAAAGCATTGTTTGAATCAAATGAGCCACTAAGTGACAGTGCTAGAAAAATTTATGATGAAAGCACAAATCAATATGTAAAAGATTTAGCTCTTTTTGTACTTGAAACAAAAAGAGGAATCCCATTTAACAGAAAATAATTAGGTGATATATGAGTAAAATAACTTGTGATTTTTGTGGAGCAAAAGATACCAATGACAATCCAGTAATTGCGGGAGACAATGCTTTTATTTGTAAATCTTGCGTAAATGCAGCATATGACATTATGAATGGTAAAGCTGCATCACAACAACAAATTGAAACTGAAACAACACAGGCTGTTGCCCAAGAGATTAAATTAAGAACACCAGCTGAATTAAAAACAATTTTAGATGAATATGTTGTTGGTCAAGATACAGCAAAAAAAGTTTTAAGTGTTGCTGTTTACAACCACTACAAAAGAATTTTTAGAAAACATGAAATTGATGATGATACTGAATTAAATAAATCAAATGTTTTATTAATAGGACCAACAGGTTCAGGTAAAACTCTATTAGCCCAAACTATTTCTAAATATTTAGATGTTCCTTTGGCAATAGCTGATGCAACTTCATTAACTGAAGCTGGATATGTAGGTGATGATGTTGAAAACGTTGTAACTAGACTTGTTCAAGCAGCAGATGGAGATATACAAAAAGCTCAAAGAGGTATAATTTTTATTGATGAGATCGATAAAATTGCTAGAATGAGTGAAAATAGAAGTATTACTAGAGATGTTTCAGGGGAAGGTGTTCAACAAGCATTATTAAAAATTGTTGAAGGTGCCGTTGTAAATGTTCCACCAAAAGGTGGAAGAAAACATCCAGGGCAAGAAGCACTTCAAGTTGATACTACAAATATTTTATTTGTTTGTGGTGGAGCTTTTGATGGTTTAGAAGATATTATCAAGAAAAAACAAGGAACAAATGTTTTAGGTTTCAATCATGATAAAAAATCTAAAAATGACCACGATGAAGTTATCTCTTCTGTTCAAACAGATGATTTAGTAAAATATGGATTAATTCCTGAATTAATTGGTAGATTACATATGTTAGCAACTTTAAATGAAATTACAGAAGATAATATGGTTCATATTTTAACTGAACCAAAAAATGCTTTAGTAAAACAATACATTAAACTATTTGAAATGGATGATGTAAAATTAGAATTCCAAGAAGATGCTTTAAAAGAAGTTGCAAGAATGGCAATTGAGAGAAAAACAGGTGCAAGAGGTCTTAGATCAATTTTAGAAGATATAATGTTAGATATAATGTTTGATATTCCAAATTACAAAGACAAAACTGTAACTATTACTAAAGATGTGGTTACAAAAGAAAAACAACCAAAAATAGCTTAAAAGGAATAGATGTGTTTTTTAATAAATTAATCGGTATTTTTTCAAATGACATGGCAATAGATTTAGGTACTGCTAATACTATTGTTTCTGTTAGAGGTAAAGGGATCATTATAAATGAACCTTCAGTAGTAGCAGTTCAAAAAGACAAATACGGTAAAGATAGAATCTTAGCTGTTGGTCAAGAAGCAAAACAAATGATTGGTAAAACTCCTTTAAATATTCAAGCTGTTAGACCAATGCAAGATGGTGTTATTGCAGATTTTGAAATGACTGAAAGAATGATTAGATATTTCATTGAAAAGGCACACTCTAGAAAATCTTTTGTAAGACCTAGAATTATTATCTCTATTCCTTATGGTATTACACAAGTTGAAAGAAAAGCAGTTGAAGAATCAGCTATTAGTGCAGGTGCAAGAGAAGTATTCTTAGTTGAAGAACCAATGGCAGCTGCTATTGGTGCTGGTATTCCTGTTGCTGATCCATCTGGTTATGTTGTTGTTGACATTGGTGGTGGTACTACTGAAATTGGAGTTACTTCTTTAGGTGGACTTGTATTATCTAAATCTATAAAAGTTGCTGGTGATAAACTTGATAAATCAATTATTGATTATGTTAGACAAAACTACAATTTATTTATCGGGGAAAGAACAGCTGAAACTGTAAAATTAGCAGTTGGAACTGCAATAAAACTTGATAAAGAGCTAAATATCAAAGTAAAAGGTAGAGATAACTCAGGTTTACTTTCAACTATTGAGTTAGGTAGTGAAGGTGTTAGAACTGCAATTAAAGAGCCTTTAAAAGAGATTGTAAATGCATTAAAAGCTGTATTAGAAGATATGCCACCTGATTTAGCAGGAGATGTAGTGGATAACGGTGTTATTTTAACAGGTGGTGGAGCTTTAATTAGAGGTTTAGATAGATACATTGCTGATATTGTTAAACTTCCTGTAAGAGTAGCTGAAGAGCCTTTATTAGCAGTTGCTTATGGAACAAGCAAAGTATTAGATGAGGATAATTTACTTAAACTAATTACAAATGCGTAAGTTTCTTTTCTTTTTAATCTTAGTAGCTATTGCTTTATCATATGTTTTTAAAATAGATGAGGCCATAGCGAATAGATTAACCTTTCTTAATGATTTTAAACAATATTATTTACAAAAAATTGCTGATATTACTTACTCAGTAGATAAATATTTTAATCAATTAAATACAATTGAAGAACTAAATACTCAAAATGAAAAGTTAAAGAAATATCAAATACTTCATCAAGAAACAACTCAAAAATTAAATGAATTATCAAATATTAATGATAATTTAAAAGAAAATATCAACTCAAATACAGAATTAATTAATGTAATTTCATATGAAAATTTCAACGACTTTACAAAAGTTATTTTAAACTATCAAAAAACTGATGAAAAAATTTCTGCTTTAATTACTACAGATAATTATGCAGCGGGAATTGCAATAAATGAAGAAAATCAAACTATGGGTCTTTTAAATGGTAATAAAAAATGCTCTTATGCAGTTTTTATTGGACAAAAAAAAGTTCCTGGAATTGTAAACTATTCAAATGAAAAAAAAGAGTTTATATTTTTAAATTACATACCAATTTGGCAAGAGATAAAAATAGGTGATGAAGTTATTACTTCAGGTATGGATAATGTTTTTTTTGAAGGTGTAAAAGTTGGTAAGATTGTAGAAATCGAAAAATATCCAACTATGCAAAAAGCCTATGTAAAACCTTATGCAAACATATTAAATCAGAAATATTATTTTATTTATAGGAATTAAAAGGAGTTTTAATTCCAAGCCATAATCTTATCAACTTGATCCCAAGTTAAGTCATCTTTTTTATTAAACATATTAAAAATATATCGTGCGAACATGTCCGTCTCAATATTTACTTTCGAACCTTTTTTATATGTTTTAAAAAGGGTATTTTCGTAAGTATGGGGGATAATAGTAAGTCTAAAACTATCTTTAAGAACTTCATTTACTGTTAAAGAAACACCATCAACTGTGATACTCCCCTTTGGTATAACATACTTTAAATACTCTTTTGGAATAGAAATAAAAATATCATAAGACTTTCCATTGTTCTTGATATCTTTAATTATACCTAAACAATCAACATGACCTTGAACAATATGTCCTTCAAATCTATCACCCATCATCATGGCTGGTTCCATATGAACAGAACCTTTGTAGTTTTCCATAGCTAAGATTTTTTGAGATTCTAAAGATAATTCAACTGTAAATGTATTACCAGAGATTTTAACAACAGTTAAACACGCGCCATTTATTGCTATAGAATCACCAATTTTTGGTTTATAGTTTGCTTTTACTGTCAAAAAACCGTTAGCAAAACTAACAACTTTTGCCATCTCTCTAATAAGTCCTGTAAACACTTAAAAAACCTTTTTCTAAATTTTAGATATAATATCTAAAAAACCATAAGAGCCAAATTTCTTAGATAAGTGGAAGAAAACATTTATCTAAGAAATTTCGATGGAAAATATATCGAAAAGGAAATAAACTATGTATGATGTAATAGTTGTTGGTGCTGGTCATGCAGGTATTGAAGCCGCATTATCAAGTGCTAGAATGGGTAAAAAAACTTTACTTATCACTATGCTTGTTGAGCAAATTGGTGCAGCTTCTTGTAATCCTGCTATTGGGGGACTTGCAAAAGGTCACTTAGTTAGAGAACTTGATGCAATTGGTGGAGAAATGGGTCTTTGCACAGATGCCACTGGTATTCAATTTAGAATATTAAATGCCTCTAAAGGTGCAGCAGTTCAAGGTAGTCGTGCGCAAATTGATATGGACGCATATAGAGAATATATGAGAAAAGTTTGCCACAACACTTCTAATTTAGAAGTTTATCAAGATGAAGTTACTTCTTTAATAGTTGAAAATGAAAACAATGTGGTAGGTGTTAGAACAAAATTAACTGAAGAGTTTTATTCTAAAAAAACTATCATAACAACGGGAACTTTTATGAGAGGTTTAGTTCATATTGGTGAAAACAAATATGATGCGGGTCGTGCTTGGGAATTACCATCAACTACTTTATCAACTCAATTAAAAGAATTAGGTTTAAATGTTGGAAGATTAAAAACAGGGACTCCAGCAAGACTTGATGGAAAATCAATTGATTTTTCAAAAATGGATATGCACGGTGGAGATGTTAATCCAGCACCATTTTCATTTAGAACAAACAAAAAAGAGTTTAGCCCTACTCAATATCCATGTTATATCACATATACAAACCTAAATACTCACGAAACTATCACTTCAAACTTTGATAGAGCGCCGTTATTTACGGGTCAAATTGAAGGTTTAGGGCCAAGATATTGTCCAAGTATTGAAGACAAAGTTAATAGATTTGCAGAACGAGAAAGACATCAACTATTCTTAGAGCCACAAACAGCTAAATTAACAGAATACTATATAAACGGTCTTAGCACTTCTTTACCAATTGATGTTCAAAAAGAGATGATTCACTCTATTGAAGGTTTAGAAAATGCAAAAATCATTAGATATGGTTATGCAATTGAGTATGATTATGTTGATCCAACTGAATTAAAACATACTTTAGAAACTAAAAAAATCAATAACCTGTATTTAGCAGGTCAAATCAATGCAACAACAGGTTATGAAGAAGCAGCTTCACAAGGTCTTATGGCTGGAATTAATGCATGTTTAGCAATTGACGAAAAAGAGCCATTTATTCTTAGAAGAGACCAAGGGTATATTGGTGTTTTAATTGATGATTTAGTTACAAAAGGAACTAATGAACCATATAGAATGTTTACTTCTAGAGCTGAATACAGACTTTTACTTAGAGAAGAGAATGCTGATTTAAGACTAAGTCAATATGGACATGAGTTTGGTTTGATTGATGATGAAACTTATGAAAAAGTTGAAAATAAAAGAAAAGTTTTAGCTGATGCTGTTGAATTTATGGCAAATGAAGTATTCACATCTAAAAAAGAAAATCTTGATTTACTTGATGAATTAAATGAAGATAGAATTAAAGATAGAGCTTTATTAATCGATATTGTTGGAAGAAGTACAATTGATAACAAGAAATTTGATAAATTAGTTCCTTCTTTAGCACATTTAGATGATTATTTAAAAGAACAAGTTATCATTGAAGCGAAATATTATAGATATATTTCAAAACAAGAAAAACAAATTGAAAAAATGAAAAAAATGCTTAAACTAAAAATCCCTGAAAACTTCAGCTATAGAGGAATTCCTGGATTATCAAATGAAGTTGTTGAAAAGCTAGAAAAATTCAGACCACCAACACTTTTTAATGCAAGTGAGATTTCTGGAATTACGCCTGCTGCTATTGATATTATTCATTTAAATATGAATATGCAAAATCCTAAAACAGCCCAATAAATAAAGATAAAAGTTTAACTTTTATCTTTATTATGTTTTATTTACTAATATCTATTACAACACCTTGTTTAATCAACTCATCTTGTCTAACAGTTAAATAATCTAAGTAAGTGTCTGGATATTGAACATAAAATTTACCACTTACATATCTTAGTAACTCTTTAAAGTGGAAAGAGTAAAGTAAAGCGTCTGCCGTTGAGATTAATTTTTTATTGTCAAACAGCAAAATTCCAGGTCTATAATCTAAATTTTGTTTTTCAACCCATGCTTTTGGAGTTGTTTCATTTCCATCAACATCGATAATTTTTTCTTCGCTTAAAGCATCAAATCTAACAACTGTAAATTTTTTAAACTCATCTTGAACATCTTTGTTTTTTAATAGATTATTATGAAAGAAATCGCAAGCCGTACAACTTCCATCTTCAAATATTACAGCTAATGGAGTAGTGATTTTTGATAAATCAGTGATTTTTTTGAACATATCATTATCTTTTAAAGTATATAAAGATTTATTATCTATTTTATTAACGTACTCTGTTAAACTCATATTCTCATAATGCTTACCTTGAACATACTCTAAAATATTTTTAAATTTTGCAGGATTTCTATAACCATTTACCCTAACAACTACCTCTTTGTCATGGTTAAAAAATAGAATTGTTGGGCTGTATTGAATTTTTAATTTTTCAGCTAAATCTTTTTCAGTAATTGTTGTATCTTCATCCCAAACAATCTCAACACTTCCTTTTACATTTATATTAACAACATCAAAATATTTTTGAATAAACTCTTTATTTCCATTTTCGGCAATAAAATTCTCATTTAACATCTTAGTACAATATGGACAACCTTCTAAATCCATAAACAACATATAATGTTTGTTATTTTCTTTTGCCTCCGCAACATCTTCATTGATATCGTAAAAACTTTGTTTAAACCAAGATGGAATTTCATGCATTTTCCCACCAACAATTTTACCCTCAGCACTTGCAATAGAAGTTATTGCAAAAAGTGCAAATACTAAAAATAGGATTTTTCTTAACATATTTTCTCCCCATAGTGACTTTTTAAGATTTTAACATCATTAGATTAATATAAAATAACAAGTTATATTTTAATAGTAATACTTTTTTTATATTAATATTGATAATATACATCTACTTAAAATTTTGGATTTTTTATGAATAAACTTTTTGATAGAAATGATAATTTAGCAATTATCATAGCTGGAATCTTCTCAATTATCGTAGGACTTGGTATTTCACGATTTGTATTTACCTCACTTATTCCTTCTATGTTAGACAATTTTTTAACAATTACTTTTGCAGGTATTTTAGCTTCATTAAATTTTGCAGGTTACTTAGCGGGGGCTATGCTTTCAATATTTATAAAAGATATAAATCAAAAAGTTAAACTATTTAGAATTGGTTTAGTAATCATATTTTTTACTACATTAATTCAAGGTTTTACTCAAAATGAAGTTATATGGATAATTTGTAGAATATTAGCTGGTTTTGGTGGGGCTATGGCCTTTATCGTTGGTGCTGCTATTGTTATGACTAAACTTAAAATGGAAAGTAAAACAAAAGCTATGGGTATTCACTTTAGTGGTATTGGTTTTTCTATTTTTACAACTGATTTAATAAGTAGATACACTATAAGCCATTTTAATTCTTGGGAATATTCTTGGATTATACTTTCTGTTATTGCTGTGATTTTATCAATTTATTCTTGGTATATTTTATCTTTTGATAAAAAAGTAGAAACTTCAACTCTTAAACATAAATTTGATTTTTCTATTTTTACTTTATTTGTAATTATACTTATTATCGCATATTTCACTGAGGGTGTTGGATTTGTAGTTCAAGGTACCTTCTTACCTGATATTATAAATGCTATTCCAGGTCTTGAAGGTATGGGTAATTTTACTTGGACATTGGTAGGACTTGCAGGTATTCCTTCTTGCATAATATGGATGAGACTTGCTCATAAATATGGAAGTGTAAATATTATAATTATTGCTATGCTTTTACAGTGTATAGCAGCGCTGACGCAGATAGCACCAATGGCATAGGAATTCCAACTAGTAATAACTCACAGGAAGTATTGATAAGGGGAGGGGAAGTTTTACACACTGGTAGCTTTATTGCTGATGGTGATGAAATACAGCTCAACGATAAGCGATACGGAATTACTGTCGAATATAATAGTGACAGCAAGAATTTTACTTTCTCGTCAGGAACAACGGGAGAAGCGATTTCCGAAGACGGGGCTTTGGGAGTAACACAAAATCAAAAAGCATCCAATATCCAAATTGGTCGAAAAAATATTCTGGCGTCAGGGAGTGCAGATCCGAGTGAAGTCAGCTTTGGGGACACTCAAATAATTGGTGGGGGCAGCAATATTCTGATGGGCTTTGATGCCAACAGCAATGACTATCTATACACTGGTGGGAAGGGGCTCGCGTCAAAAAGCGCTAGTGCAGTTGGCCGCGCCGCACAAAGCGACCTCACCGAAGTTTTTCGATTAAACTCTACAAATAATGAAAACGTTTTTAACGTTTCCGTGAACGGTATTAACGGTGTCATCGAAATTCCTGCCGGGAATTATGTTGGAACTACATTAGCAACTGCATTGGAACAACGTATCAATCAGATTTCAGATCCTGCTACCGGTGAAGTCGTCGGGGGCGTGAAGGTACGTTATTCACCACAGGAAAATAATTTTGTATTCACGACTGGAACGACTGGCTCAACGAGCACAATCAAAGTCAAGGGAACTGCGCGGCTCGGATTAGCCGACGTCCCATTGGGGGTCGGATCTGTGCCAAAGATATTTAATTTGGTTCAGGCAACAAATTCAGATGGCAACATGTCTAAGCCAT
>JALRJW010000266.1 GCA_023268955.1 Aliarcobacter sp.
GTTAAATTTAAAGTAAACAAAGACAATACTATTGATATACTTTAGATTTCTATTTATCAATGATATTTAAAAAATCTACTCTATTATTGTATCCTACAATTTTATCTTTTATGATCTCATTTTTGAAATCAATAAAGTAAATTGTAGGAACAATCTGCGTTTTTAAAAAATCTGGGAAATTATTCTCTTCATTATTTAAAATTACGGGAATAAACTTAGATTTGATTTTATTGTCATATTTTGGCTTTTCTAATATTAACTTTTCAAATTTAACGCACCAAGGACAAAAATTGGCAACCATTACAACCATAAGCTCTTTTTGTTCTTTTTTTGCTATTGTTAAAGCACTATTATAGTCTAAATGATAATTCATTTTAGAAGCAAAACCTTTATAATCATTACTTAATGCAAATGAAAAGGTTAAAAGTAGGGTGAACATTAATTTAATCATAAATTATCTTCCTTATATTGTTCCATAAAATCATAAATTAAAAGTTCAATCTTTTCTATTGTTAAATCATGAATATCTTCATTTGATTTATTTTTATAAGCTATTTGAGTTCTTTTTTGGTAGGTAAGTGCAAACACTTCATTTTCATCATCAATTCTTTTTACCATTTCACCTAAATCTAGTTCAATATTCAATACAATCTCACTTTCTAGTGCAGTTTCATAAAGTATAACTGCTAAACTTCTATGAGAATAACCAGAAGAGTCTATTTTAAGCTCTTTAGTAGCCTCTTTAAGTATTTCTAGCGCTTCTTGTTTTATATTATCATTTAATTTAGAACTATGATTTTCAACCACGAGATAAACTTTTGGTATTTTTGTAAGCATATACATAGTATTTGCATTTAAAGTTACTAAGAAAATAGAACTTATTAAAATGTATTTTATTAAATATTTCAAATTAGTACCTTGAATTATGATAATTAAATAGAATAATTACTATTCATCTTTCTCAATATTAATTAAACCCAATCTTATTTTTAATTCTTTAACATTTCTTTGAAGAGAATCTATTAAATAGTCTAGATTCTTAATTTCTTTATTAATAAAGATTACATTAAAAGATTTGATAATGTTATCATAGAAATATTCAAAAATTTCGAACAAATCATTATTAGTATCTAATTCAATATTATTAAAATCAATTCTTTTTAATGAATTTCCAAGATCTAAGAAAATGTCTGCAAATTTTTCAAGACCTGGTAAAAGAATCAAAGATTGATTGTATCTTGAAAAAATCTTAGATAATTCATAGTTAATTTCATCAGTATAACCATGTAACATTATTTTATTTATGATATCTTCATAATGTTCATTAAGATTTAAAATATCCGCACTTACAATCTTCCACATATTTGTGTCAAGTTTTGAATCTATATTAAAATTTATTATATATTCGTTCAAAGAGTTTTCAGCATCACTGTATGATGCATTGTTTACAATGTTAACAAATGACTTTTCTTTATATTGTTCTTCTTTTTCTTCAAATATCTGGAAAGGAATATCTTCTGAAACTTCATTAGATAAATCATTATCTAATTTCGAGTAGTTACTCAAAGTTTTATTTAATCTCATCTTTTCAAACTCTTTTTTAAGAACTATGTTTTCACATTGAACTAAAAGTTTTTGTATAAAATCTTCTATTTTGTATGGTTTAAGCATTAAAGATTGAATACCTATATCAATTAAATCAACTACAAAAGTATCTATATAACCACTAAGTACCA
The DNA here is from genome assembly GCA_023268955.1 of Aliarcobacter sp. Classification (GTDB taxonomy): domain Bacteria; phylum Campylobacterota; class Campylobacteria; order Campylobacterales; family Arcobacteraceae; genus JALRJW01. The sequence continues at coordinate 1,737 of JALRJW010000266.1, forward strand.
TGATAACTTGATTTTTATCAATTATTCTGATTTGTTTAGATAATTCAACACCATTCATTTTAGGCATATTTAAATCAGTAATGACAATATCACATTTATATTTTTTGAAAAACATTAAACCTTCTTCGCCATCCCTTGCATTGTACACTTTATTAAAAAACAATGCTAAAAGTGCGTGAAGTTCATTACCTAAATCTATTTCATCTTCAACAATCAAAACATTTAAATTTTTAGCAAAAATTTTCAAATCATTACTTAAAGATTTATTCATTTTCTAATTCTCCATCAATATTAATTGGAATTACAATATTAAACATTGCACCTTTACTCAGATTTTTAACCGTTAATGTACCTTTCATTTGATCTTCAACAATCATTTTAGACATATACAATCCTAATCCTGTACCATTTTTAGATTTAGTGGAAAAATACGGATCAAATATTTTATCTTTGATTTCTTCAGGTATTCCTCCTGCATTATCCATAACTGATATAAAAACTTTATCTTTTGTTTTATCACAAATTACTGTAACTTTTTTATTTTCAATATCATGTTTAATTAATTCATCATATGCATTTTTAATAAGATTTATTAGAACTTGAGTCATTTTAGAACTATTTACTTTAATAACTAAATTTTCTATATGATTAATATATTTTACATCAAATGAAATTTCTTTTATTTTAAAGTTAGATTCAAGTAAATTAAAAGATTTTTTTATTAAATTATTTAATTCAATTTCTTCTAATTTTTCGTTTTTATGAAAGAAATTCCTAAAATCATCAATTGTATTTGATAAATGTTGAATAATTTCGGTACTTTTTGAATACGCCTTTTTAAACTCATTATCGTCAAGCATCCCCATATCATTAAGAATATTTATCTTTGCAAGTATAGTATTTAAAGTAGCAAGAGGTTGTCTCCATTGATGTGCAATCATAGCAATCATTTCTCCCATCATTGCATGCTTTGATTGATCTTTAAGCATTTGGTTACTCTTAATTAAAGCAGTAATTTCACTTAATGTTATAAGTTCATCATCTGCATATTCAAACAATTTTCCAGAAGAATCAATTTGAAATATACGTTCTTCACCATTTTTATCAATCATGCAAACTTTTCTTAAGTTATCATCATGATTTTCTTTAATGTACTCATGCCAAGGTATACCATTCATATCTGCTGTTACATAATTAGTATCTTTTTTAACAAAAAGTTCGCAAATACAATTATGTTTATCTGTGAAATCTTTTAAGTCTATATAGTCAAATATTTCGAAAAATCTCTTATTGATATTTTTTATTTGTCCATTAGAATTAACAATCATTATAGATTTAGAATTATTTAAAACCGCCTTGAAGTATTTATTTTCAATAGTCTCATCTGTAACATCATTTTGTGTTCCAAGATAGAATTGAATTCTATTAGTATATTTATTTTTTATTGGTGAAACTGAAACTTTGTTGTAGTATATACTTCCATTTTTATTTTGGTTTTTTAAAACAACAGTAAAATTTTCCTTTGATTCTAGTTTCTCTTTTAATTTCTCTCTTTGAATCTCATCTGTATTGTCAACTTTTAATAATGACAGATTTTTACCTATTATTTCTTCTTTTTCATAACCTGTAACTTTATAGAAATTTTCATTTCCGTATATTAAATTATAATTAAGTGGATCACATAAAACTACACCACTTTCAATATTATTTATTATGTTAAAGAAAAATTCATTTTCAATATCATTAATTTCTAACATATATTGATCATTTAATATTGATATCAAAGTTTTATAATAAGAACCTTTAATTTTAAATACATACGTAAAAGGATTCTGTGTAGCAATATCTAAATAACTTTTAAGTCGATCAAATTCAAACTCAAATAGCTTAATTATATTATCGCCTAAGTTTACATCCTTAAAAAAAGTTTTAGTTGATTTATTAAAATAATTAATATTTAATTGAAGATCTAAACAAATTATTGAACTTGTACATCTATCTAATATATTTCTTTCCAATTTTACACTTTTGATTAATTTATTAAGATTTTATCTAAAAAAATCTAAATTTTACTGAGTCTTATAATTTGGTATCTAATATAATATTTTCATAAAAATTGTGGTAAATTTACTCATAACATAATCTAATAATAATCTAATTTTAGATATAACATCATAGTTATAATAATTATAGGTAAAAAATAAATGAATAATAACCTAAAAAATTCAATCTTGGTTGTGGATGATTCTAAAACCTCTTTAATGATAATTTCTCAACTACTTGAAGAAAAATATACTACATATGCATGCACTAATATCAATGATGCTTTAGAAATTTTGAAAAAATATAATATTTCATTGATTTTATTAGATGTTGTAATGCCTGATATAGATGGTTATGAATCTTGTAAAATAATAAAAAGTCATGCTGAATATAAAGAAATACCAATTATATTCTCAACTTCTATGTCAGAGGAACAAGCTATTGAAAAAGCTTTTGAAGTAGGTGGTGTTGATTATATTATTAAACCCCTAAGAAAATCTGAAATTTTAGGTCGTGTTAAAACTCACTTAGAAATTTATAATCAAAGAATTGAACTTAATAATAAAAATAAAGATATAAATGAATATTTAAAACAACAAACTAAAATGTCTATGATGGGTGAAATGATTGAAAATATTGCTCATCAATGGAGACAACCTCTTAATTTTATGAATAGTTCCATAAGTATCGCACTATTTAAAAAGCAAATGGGTGAGTTAAGTGATAAAGATTTAGAAGAAACATTAAATTCCTTAACAAAAAAAGTAAATTATCTATCAGAAACTATTAATACTTTTAGAAATTTTATTAATCAAGATAAAACAATTATTGCTGTAAATATTCAAGATACAATTAAAAATTCTATTGATTTATCAATGAGTGTATTAAAAGATAACCATATAGAACTAAAAACAAGTATTGTCCCAGAAGAATTAATAATTAAAGCCCCTTTTGGAGAATTAACTCAAGTTTTTGTAAATCTATTTAATAACGCTAAAGATGCATTACTTTCTGCAAAAAAAGAAAATCCATGGATTTATGTTAGTTTAGAAAAATCTGAAAATAGGGCAGTTATTAGTGTTGAAGATAACGCCGGCGGAATTCCAAAGGAAATAATGGAAAAGGTTTTTGATTCTAAATTTACCACAAAAGGTAAAGAGGGAACAGGATTAGGTTTATATATGTCAAAACAAATTATAGAAGAGTCTTTAAACGGAAAAATCTATCTAGAAAACACTGAAAATGGTGCTAAATTTTTTATAAATCTTCCAATTGAATAAAATGTTATTTTACTTATTTTAGATTTAAAATATTGAAGTTAGCAAAAGCACCCTCAACACTAGGAATAGTCTTATAATGTGTTTTTGTTAATCTGACACTACTTGTTTTAAGATCACAAATTGCAATCCTAAAATTAGCACCCATAGATGGTTCAACTATGCAAATAATTTTATCTTCTAGCTGTCTAGTAGCATAAATTGTTCCCTGTAAAGTTGTAAAAAAATATTTTGGATAACTTAAAGGAGTAATTTCAACTATATCGATATTTTCATCATCTTCTAAAGTCTGCAATATATCTTTTGCTTCATCATAAGTTTCAAAATGAATACACCAATCATCAAAATATTTATTGAAATGCTCTAAATCTTCATCTAGAAAACCACCAGCTATTGATTGTAAAGCAAAAATAGACACTCTAAAACTACCTTTATATTTTAATGGATGAAATTTTACCATATTCTAATTTTAATACTTATAATATATCGCATTTAGATTTAGTGTAAAACTTTAAATCAAAATCATAATAGGAACCAATATGGCAATCATAGGAAATATATACAAATTAGAAAAACTTTTAAAAGAAAAAAATCTTGATATAGTTTTTGAATATCTAAAAAATTCTTTAAATCCAAATAGTGAGATACACAAAAGAATAGTATCAATTCAAGATGAATCTTGTGAAAAGATAGAACTATCAGATGAAATCTTTGCTTTAGAACAAGTTTCTTATACAAAAAATAGAAATGAAACTTTTATAGAATCACATAAAAAATATATCGATTTTCAAATGGTTGTTTCAGGAAATGAACAGATGGAATATATAGATATTGATAAATTAATTGTAGATAATCAGTATGATGATTCAAGGGATTTAATTACTTATAAACTACATGATGATACATCAAAGTTTGTATTGCAAAGTGGTGATTTAGCAATATTTTTACCCGATGATGGACATTTAGGTTTAGCATCTTACAAAAAAAGTGAATTAATACATAAAGTTGTGGTAAAACTTCCTATTCATTTATGGTTGTAATATTTAAATAATTTAATTTTATTTATTTATATACAGTAGCAATTTTACAAAGGAAGCATTATTTTAAAAATAGCACCTTTATTATTATTTTTAGAATAATTTTCTACACTAATTTTACCATTTAATTTTTCAATAATTTGAGTAGTCATGTATAAACCTATTCCCGTACCATTGATTTTAGATGTTATATTAGATTCAAAAATTGAGTCTATAAGATTTATAGCTATACCACCGGCATTATCAGTATAAATAATAAGAATATGATCTATATTTTTTTGAATATCAATAAAAATGTCTCTTTTTAAAATTTTGTTTTCATTAAAAGCATCATTTGTATTATTTATTAAATTAATAAATACATGTTTAAACTCCGTAGCAATTAATTCATATTCCACATTATCTTTATCTGAAACTATAATATCTATATTATTAGTAGTAAGTAGAACTTTATTTAAATTAATAACAGAATTAATTAAATCTACTAACTTTATTTTTTCTTTTTGTAAATCTTCTCTAAAAAATTTTCTGAATTGATCAGTTGTTTCATTTAAAAGTATTACTTGATTATCAATCTCATCAGTAATTTCAATTATATATTGTGAATTTATAATTTCAGGTCGCAACTGATTTACATAAGCTAATTCAGAATTCTTTATTGAAATAATATTTAAAGGTTGTTTCCATTGATGAGCTATTGCATCAATCATTTCACCAATTTGAGCCAATTTCGCTTTTTGCATTAATAATTCATTACTTTTGTTAAGTTCTTCTTTTATGTTTTCTTGCTCTGTGACATCTTGAAAAGTACCACTGTATTCAATAATTTCATTAAAATCATTATGTTTAACTTCAATGATTTTTTCAATATATTTCAAGTTGTTTTTTGGTGTTTTTATTTTTATTAATGAAACTTTATTTTCTAAACTATAAAAGTCAAAATTAAATAGTTTAGTGTTAAAGTTTTTCATATATTTGTTTAGCGCTTCTTGATTTATTGAATCGAAATCTACATCTAAAATATCTTTAGTTTTATCACCTAAAAAAAGGGTTTTTGAAATAACATCAAATCTCCAAAATCCTATTTTTGCTATATCTTGAGCCTTTGATAATTCTTTCGTTTTTTCATCTATTTTCTGTTCTAATTCTTCATTGAATTTTTTCATCAAAGATTGCTTATATAAAAATAATAAAACAATAAAAACGATAAAGCTTACTAAGTATATAACAATTGTGTAATTTATACCTTCTTCATATTTTATTGATATCCATCTATTAGCTATATCTCTGTGGTCTTGAGGAGTCAAATTTTGTGTCGCTTTTTGCATAATATTCAACAAAATTGGATCATCATTTCTTACTCCTATTGCTAAATTCCATGATTCATCAAGTTTACTAATTATTTTTAATTCACCAGAATAATTATTTTGAAATTGATAAGCAACACTAGCTAAAGTTCCAATATAAGCAAATATATCTTGATTAATAGTTTTTTCTAAGCCATCATTTATGTTTTCAACTTCAACTATATCTAAAAATGGGTATTTATTTTTAAATATTTCTAAATATGCATAACCTTTTGGTATACCTATTTTTTTGCCTTTGAGATCATAAATACTATTAATAAAAAGCTGTTCTTTCCTAGCTGTTACAACAAGTGGAATATTCAAATAGGGTGTTGTAAAGTTCAAATATTCCTTTCTTTCAGGAGTTTCCATAACTAAAGATAGTAAATCACAGTTCTTTTGTTTTGCATTAATTAAGGTTTCATTCCAAGTTTTAGTAGGTATTAAATTGAAATTAATATTTAACATTTTAGAAAAAAGTTTAAAGTAATCCGAAGACATTCCGCTATATTTTCCATTTTCATCAAACTCTTCAAATGGCATCCAATTTGGGTCAATACACAAATTTATTTGTTTTTTATTAGCTAAATATCTTTTTTCCCTAAAACTTAATTGGTTCTCTTTAAAAGTATAAATTAAATTATTTATATCTACTTTACTAGAAGTAAATCCTAAAAGCTTGTAAAAATCGAATATCTTTTCAAGTTTTACTTTTTCTATTAAGCCTAAATCTTCAGTATTATAATAGGCTAGTTTTTTTAACTCATTTGCTTCATAAAGAAGTGATTCTCGAGATTTATTTTGTGTATTATATTTTTTTAATATTACATCTACTGTTTCTTCAATATTATTAAATGCATATTTCCAACCTTTTAATGAAGCAAGAGTAAAATTTTTCACATTATCATAATTAGAGTTTAAATAGGAATCTGAAGTAAATAAAATATCATTATAAAAATCAAAACCATAATTTTTAGGATCTAAAATTATTGGTTCATAACCTTTCTTTTTTAATAAATATGGTTCATTTGAAATATAAGATGACATTAGGTCAGCTTTTCCATTAATCAAATCATCTACATTAAATGAATGCTTAATTGTAATTAAATCATCTAATTTAATATTATTGCTTGAAAGCATTGAAATAATTGTTGCATCTGTTTTTGCATCACCTGTAAACATTACTTTTTTATTTTTAATGTCTTTAATACTATTTATTTTAGGTTTTAATCCAACTAATACATTTGGTGATGATTGAAAAATTGCTGCTGTTAAAACAACATTATTTCCATTAGATTTTTCTAAAATAAGTGAAGACCGACCTACACCGAACTGGGAAGTATTATTTACAACATCATTAACAACATTTATATTATGATCATATTCTTTTATAAGAACTTCAAATCCAGATTCTTTATAGAAACCTTTTTCCTTTGCCATATAATAACCAGCAAATTGAAATTGATGCTTCCAATGTAATTGTAAAGAAATTTTTTCCTGATCTTTACCATAAAATGCTGTCACACAAATAAATAACAATAATAAGATTTTTGTAATTTTTTTTAAATAATTTATTTTCATAATATTGTTATATTCTATAATAAAAACATAGTAAAAATAATTAAATTTAAGGAAATAAATTAAAAAACAGGAAATAAATAAGAAGTGGTGTCAAAAGAGAGACTTGAACTCTCGACCTCCGGCTTATGAGACCAGCGCTCTAGCCAGCTGAGCTACTTTGACACACGGCTAGTAAATTGTAAAACAATTTGGTTGCGGAAACAGGATTTGAACCTGTGACCTTCGGGTTATGAGCCCGACGAGCTACCTGGCTGCTCTATTCCGCGATAAATAAAGTGGAGCGGGAGACGAGACTCGAACTCGCGACAATCTGCTTGGAAGGCAGAAGC
>JALRJW010000289.1 GCA_023268955.1 Aliarcobacter sp.
AAGAGAATATCCAATCATTAGAGCACTGTTCTTTGAGAAAATTTCTTTCATAATTGTCATTCTCGATAGCTTTATCTGACTTAACAAAATCTTCTTCAATTATAGTAATTTTTTTATCACCATCTAATTTTGATAATTCAGACCAAAGTTTTTGCTCATCAAAAGTAAATTTGTTTTTTTAAATTGTTTATATTTCTAAAATGGATTTTAGCTTTATTTTTATTTAATTTTATAATTTTTTTATTTTTTTTTAAGTAAAAATCATTATCATTATTCATTAAGCTTTAGTTAAGTTTATAGTAGCAAAAAATAGTAAAAGGAGATTTAAGATGAAAAAACTTTTAGTTGCACTAGCGTGCGTATCAAGTTTATCATTTGCGGCTGATTATGATCCAGTAAAAGGTGAGATGTTATCTTTATCGTGTTTTTCTTGTCACGGGACTGACGGAAAATCTGTAGCAGTAACACCACAAATTGCAGGTATGGGAAAAACAACATTGTATCAAACATTGTTAGAGTATAAAAATGGTACTAGACCAGGTACTATGATGCCTAAACATGTTAAAGGTTTCTCTGATGAAGAGTTAATGCAAGTTGCAACATATTTTTCAACAATCAAAAGATAATAAAGGATAAGCAATGATGAATAGAAGAAATTTTAATAAATTATTAGTTGGTTCAGCTGCATTATCTTTAACAGCTTGTACAGGACTATCATCTGTTTCAACTCTACCTAAAGGTAAAAATAGAGTTGTTGTTGTAGGTGGAGGATTTGGTGGTGCAACAGCTGCTAAATACTTAAAAAGATTTTCACCTGAAACAGAAGTTGTTTTAGTTGAAAAAAATACAGAGTATTATACTTGTCCATTTAGTAACACTGTAATTGGTGGATTAAATAAAATTGATTACATTAAACATGATTATAAAACTTTAGAGTCTAAGTATGGTATCAAAGTTATCCACGCTATGGTTAAAAAAGTTGATGGTGCTACAAATACAGTTATTTTAGAAAGTGGTGAAACAATTCCATATACAAAAGCTGTAGTTTCACCAGGTATTGATTTCAAATATGAAAAAGGTTATGAAAAAGGTAGTGAAATGTACGCACCTCATGCTTACCATGCAGGGGCTCAAACAGAATTATTAACTAAGCAATTACAAAGCATGAAAGATGGTGGAACTTATGTTATGGTTTCTCCAGCAAATCCTTTTAGATGTCCTCCTGGACCATATGAAAGAATTTCTTTAGTTGCAAACTATATCAAGCAAAATAAACCAAATTCTAAAATTATCATTTTAGACCAAAAGAAAAAATTCTCTAAACAAGGACTATTCCAAGAGGGTTGGGAAAAATTATATCCAGGTTTAATTGAGTGGAGAAGTGTTGAATTTGGTGGAAAAGTTGAGAAAATTGATCCTAAAAATTTAGTAGTTACAACTGATGAAGAAGAAATTAAAGCAGATGTTATTAATTATATTCCAAATCAAAAAGCTGGACAACTAGCATTTGATTCAGGACTAACTCAAGGTGATTGGTGTCCTGTTAATACTAAAACATTTGAATCAAGATTAGTAAAAGATGTTTATGTAATTGGTGATGCATCAATTGCTGCTGCTATGCCAAAATCTGGATTTAGTGCAAATTCACAAGCGAAAATTGCTGCACTTCAAATTTCTAGAAAATTAAAGAAATTACCAGTTGTAAATCCTCCAAAACTTGCTAATACTTGTTATTCATTAGTAGGACCTGGTTATGGAATCTCTGTTGCTGCTGTTTATGAAGCAAAAGAGGATAAAGTTCATAAAGTTGAAGGTTCAGGTGGTTTAAGTGCTGCTAATGCTGATTCTAGTGTTAGAATGATGGAAGCTGAATATGCTGTTGGTTGGTATCAAAACCAAATGGCAGATATTTTTAAATAATTATTAACTTAAAAAATATAAAAAGCGAGATTTTAAGTCTCGCTTTTTAATTTTACTTTTTAATCTTGAACTATAGGTATAGTTACAATAAATTTTGCTCCGTAATCACTATTTGATACAGAAATGTTTCCCTTTAAGTTTTCACTTATTATTCTATGTGTTAAGTGTAGACCTAATCCCGTTCCTTGTGATTGAAATTTCGTAGTAAAATATGGTTCGAAAATTTTAGAAATGATATCTTCTTTTATACCACCGCCATTATCTTCAACAGTTATAATAAATTTAGTATCATCTTTTTTTAGATCAATTTTAATCCATTTTTCTTCATTTATATTGTTTTTTATTACAGCTTCTTTAGCGTTTGTAATTAAATTTATTAATATTTGAGAAATTTCATTTTCATATGTTTCTAAAGTATAACTTTCATTGTAATCAGTAGTATCTATAAGATTTATCTTGTTAATTTCTAAAGAATTTTTTAGTATTTCTTTAACATATTTTATTTCATTTGAAATATTTATATCAGTTAAGATTTTATTGTTACTTACAAATTTACTAAATTTTTCAATTGTATCTGAAAGAAATTGTGTACTTGATACAATTTTTTTTAACAACTCTTTTTTTTCATCGTCATTCATAGTTTTAAATTCTAAATCTAATTCTAATCTACCAGCAGAAAGAGAAATTAAACTTAAAGGTTGTCTCCATTGATGAGATATATTTTCAATAAGATCTTCAATTGAAGCATGTTTAGCAGCTTGCAAAAGTTCAAAATGTTTATCTTCAAACTCTTTTTTCTTAGTAATGTCATTACTAACAGACATAAACCCAATTATCTTACCTTCATCGTTAAATTCTGGTGATATTGTATGTTCAATCCAATATGAATTACCATTTTTAGTAAGGTTTCTTAATTCACCTTTCCATATTTTACCTTCTTGAATAGTTTTCCATAAATTTTTGTAAATAGCTGTAGGCATATTTGGATATCTAACTAATGAATGCTTTTTTCCAATCAGTTCTTCTTTTGAATAACCTGATAAATCACAAAAACCATTACTAACATATACAATATTCCCTTCAAGGTCAGTTTTTGTGAAAATACTTTTATCATGAAGGGAATTTTTAATTCTATTTTCTTCACTTTTTTCTAAAATTTTTGTTATTTTTTCTATAAAAATATTAGCATCTATTAAAGGTTTTATAATATATTCTTCAACTTTTATATCTAAAGCAGATTTTAAATACTCTGAGTCATTATATGCACTAATCAAAATAGATGGAATATTTAAACCTCTATCTTTAATAGTAGATAAAAATTCTAAACCTGTCATTTCTGGCATTTCTATATCACTAATAATGATATCAGGAATTAGTCCTTCATCAATAGCTTTTAAAGCATCAAGACAGTTGAAGAAAGAATAAGTATTATTAAAAATTCTTTTTAATAAAAAAGTTGTTGATTCACTAGTGAATTTATCATCTTCCAAATAAAAAATAACTTTGTTGCTTATGGGTGAATTTTTGAGGTCGTTAGACATAGAAAACCTTTAATTAAATCATTTTTAGTTCATTATTGTAACATAAATATTATTAATTGTGAAAATTATTTATTTTAAAAGATTATAAATAATATTTTAAATAGTTTAATTTAGATAAACGTAATATTTCGCTAATATTTTTAACAAAATTTAAAAGGTTAACTGTGCATAACAAAAAAGTCTCAATAATAGGAGTTGGTAATGTGGGTTCTACACTTGCATTTACCTTAGCAACAAATGGAGTTTGTTCTGAAATAGTCTTAAAAGATATTCGTGAAAATTTTGTTAAAGCAATGGCTTTAGATATATCTCAAGCTTCAAATGCCTCAAAATCTCATACTGTTGTTAAAGCAGCATTAACCTCAAAAGATTTAGAAAATTCAAATATTGTTGTGGTTACAGCTGGAATTGCTCGAAAACCTGGTATGAGTAGAAATGATTTATTATCTACAAATGCTAAAATTATGAAAAGTGTAATGTTAGAAATAAAAGAAAATTGTCCTGATGCAATTATAATTGTAGTTTCAAATCCTTTAGATGCTATGGTTTATTCTGCATTAAAATTTTCAAATTTTTCAAATACTCAAGTTGTTGGAATGGCAGGAATTTTAGATAGTGCTAGAATGAGTCATTATATTTTAGAAAAGCTTGGATATGGCGCAGGACAGATTGAATCATCTGTTATGGGTGGACACGGTGATGATATGGTTCCTTTACCTAACCATTCAACGGTTGCTGGTGTTTGTATTGAAAACTTATTAAATGAAACACAAATCGATGAAATTGTTCAAAAAACAAAAAATGGTGGTTTAGAAATTGTAAAATTATTAGAAACGGGTTCTGCTTATTATGCACCTGCTTATGCAACGTCTTTAATGGTTGAAGCTATTTTAAATAATCAAAAAAGAATATATCCATGTGCTGTGATGTTAAATGGTGAATATGGTTATGAAAACATTGTTTCAGGTGTCCCTGTAATGCTTGGAAGTAAAGGTGTAGAAAAAATAATTCAATTAAATTTAACTCAAAATCAAAAGTTAGCCTTCGATAAATCAGTATCTTCTGTTAGAGAATTAACTAATATTATAGATAAAGAATTTTTTTAAAATAAGTTGAAAATTATAATAAACTCAATCTAAATTAGATTGAGTTTTCAATTTGTTCGTATGATTTTTTAATCCATACTTTTGTTCTTTGTCTCTCCATTAACCCTAAATGTTCTTTATCATTTTCTTTAACATTTGCAGCACCCCAAAAACTGAAGTTTAATTTATCAATTTTATGCATAGTTGGAGTATGAAGGGCTGGTAATGTGATTTGTGAAGGATGGTTAGAGATTTCACTTACATTTGCTAAAATTAATTCATCAATTGCTTTAAAATCCTTTCCTCTTCCAGCATTTTTTACAACTATACATTTAAGTAAATTATTATATTTTTTAAGAAAATTATCTACTAACATAACACAGTCATTGCTATCATCAACTAAATACCAATAATTTATTTTAATTTCCATTTCTTCGCACATACCTATTACATCATTTTCTTCAATCCATTTGTCTAAAAAACGTTCAGATTGAGCAGGTAGGTCAATTAATAAATGTTTTTGACTTTCTAAAACTAATTCCATAATTTTATCTGCACTTTCAAAATGGTCTAAATCAATAGAATCAGTGAATTCTTTGTAAGATCGTGTAAGCGTACCGTGTGATCGATCTGCATCTAAACCTATATATGGTAGTTTGTTATCAATAAAGTATTGAGAAAGCAATCTTGCAAAAACTGATTTTCCAACACCACCTTTTTCACCGCCTATAAAATGTATGGTATTCATGTAAAACACTCCGTAAATATTTTTATGATAGTAATTAAAATTTCATTTTATTAACTAAAATAGTCATATATATTATCTAAGAATAACTTCAATTTGATGACATTTTTCAATAAATAGCTGTATAAATTTTAACTAGTTTAATAATTTACTTTCTAAAATACTCTATTAAAGCCCTAATTATAATCCCTTTCTTTGAAATAGTTTTATATGATACAGTTTATACTCAAAAGTTATGAGAGAATTTATTATTTTTTATAACTTACTTTTTATTTAGCCTTTTTTAGCTAATATATCTACAAATTCATAAACAAAAATTAACGGAAAAACTTATAATGACTGTAAAAATTGATTTAAACAATAATTCTTATAATATTTACATTGATAAATTAGCTCAAATTAGCTTTGATACAAAAGTTGTAATTGTGACTAATCCTACTGTATCAGGTTTTCATTTAGATTACTTAATGTCTAAAATATCTGCTAAACAACTTAGTGTTGTAACTATTCCTGATGGTGAAGAGTACAAAAATATGCAAACTTTAGAGATGATTTTAGAGCATTGTTTTGAGCAAAGACTTGATAGAAAATCTTTACTTGTTGCCTTTGGTGGTGGTGTTATTGGAGATATGACTGGATTTGCAGCTTCAATTTACCAAAGAGGAATCAATTTTGTTCAAGTTCCAACTACTCTTTTATCTCAAGTTGATGCAAGTGTTGGTGGGAAAACAGGTATAAACAATAAGTTTGGTAAAAACTTATTAGGTGCATTTCATCAACCAAAAGCTGTTTACATAGACCCTTCTATGTTAAAAACTCTACCAAAAAGAGAGTTTGGGGCTGGTGTTGCTGAAATAGTAAAAATGGCAGTTACATTTAACAAAGATTTTTTTGAATGGCTTGAAACAAATGATTTAAACGATGAAGAAAATCTAAAAACGGCTATTGCAAAATCAGTTGAAACTAAAGCATGGGTTGTTTCTCAAGATGAAAAAGAGCATGGAATAAGAGCTGCTTTAAACTATGGACATACATTTGGTCATGTAATTGAAAATGAAACTAATTACAATACATATTTACATGGTGAGGCAGTTGGTATTGGTATGTGCATGGCAAATGCTGTTGCTGTTAAACTTGGGATTATGACTAAAGATGAAGAGTTTAGAGTAAAAGTTTTACTAGAAAAATATGATATTCCTACAACTTATGAAATTAAAGATGTGGAAGATTTTTATGAACATTTCTTCTTAGATAAAAAATCTTTAGACAATAAAATCAAGTTCATTTTACCTGTTGGAATTGGTGATTGTAAAATTACTGATGAAGTTTCAAAAGAAGATGTTATTGAAGTTTTAAAAGGTTTTTAAAAAAGAATTTTGAATAATTTAGTAAAAATTTAATCTCTTCGGCATTGAAATCACCATTGTATATTTTTTCGTTTAACATATTTATCCGTTTTTATTTTTATATTACACTATAAAACATTAAAATCGTCTTAATTAAAAAAGACTCATTGGATACTTCTACAATATATTACTCTGCAGAAAATATATTAGAGGAAACAAAAAAAGGTCCAATATTTGAACCAAAATTTATTTTTTATAAAACGGATCATTGGAAAATAATTGATAAGAAATCTAGAGAGTCTTTTGAATATTTTATTAAATCTTTTTCAAAAAATATCGAAGTATTTGATACTCCTTCATATTTTAAGGACATTCATAGGTATCATCAAATTATTCATGAAACAGATTTAGCTAATAATTTTTCAAATTATTATAAAAAATTTAAAAACAAACTTTCAAAATATATGCAAACGGCTATTGCAAATGGTAACAAACATTCTGCTAAAGAGTATGCAGAAGCAATAGATTTTATAGAAACAAGTTATGAGTCATATAAAGAAGTTTTTCAAGATTATCATGGTGTTTTATCTCCATCTAGCCCAGGAGTTGCACCAGAAGGATTAAAGAGTACAGGCACAGCTGAATTTAATAGGGTTTGGTCTTATTTGGGAACTCCATGTATATCTCTTCCTTTACTTGAAGGTGAAAATAATTTACCATTAGGCATACAATTAATTGGTGATCGTTATGATGATCTAAGATTTTTAGGTATTGCAAATTGGTTAGAAAAACAATGTAAGGAAGAAAATGAATAAAATTACTACAATTATCGGTTTATCATTTGCTATTTATTTTCTAGTAGGAATAGCAATGTCATTAACAACTTCGATGATGATAGGTTTTTTAGATGCATTACCTGTTTATATTTTGATGGCAGGTGCTATCTTCATGATGATTTACGAAGCTTTCTTCGACAAAAGTTAAAAATTTCTAAAATTGACTGATAATAATAAAAGTTCTTGGTCTTTTTTACTGCGACCAATTTTGTAGCCCACATATTCCTCTTCCTTGTCATAGCGCGCGCGAACCTCACCGTCCTCTTGATAGGCAAAAGGCATAGCCTCCACAAGCGCGCCAAAGCGCGTTTGATAATCCCCAACTGATCTCGCAACCATTGAACAGCGGCACCACAAACAAAAGCACCCCCCTCCAAGGCATATTGGGGTTTGCCAGCGTCCCCCAGCTGCCAGGCTACAGTTGTCAGCAAGCCCGCTT
>JALRJW010000315.1 GCA_023268955.1 Aliarcobacter sp.
ATCTAATGCAACAAATTTAACTATTTCTGTAAATAATGGCCAAAATTTAGCTTCAAAAACTACAATCGCTATGGATGAAATAAATGACAAAGTACATTTAATTAATGATTCAATTGATATTATCGATCAAATTGCTTTCCAAACAAATATTCTTTCACTAAATGCGGCTGTTGAAGCAGCAACTGCTGGTGAAGCTGGAAAAGGTTTTGCAGTAGTTGCAGCTGAAGTTAGAAATCTAGCTAGTAGAAGTGCTGATGCTGCTAAAGAAATTAAAGATTTAGTAACAAAAGCAAATGAAAAAGCAAATGAAGGTAAACAAATTACAGATGCAATGATTGAGGGTTATTCTAATTTATCTTCTAATATAAATTCAACAATAACTCTAATTAAAGAAGCAACAGAATCTTCAAAAGAACAACAAAAAGCAATAGAACAAATCAATCAAAGCGTTCAGGATTTAGATTCTAAAACTCAACTAAATGCTGTAATTGCTCAAGAAACTTATACTATTGCAATACAATCAGATGAAATTGCAAAAGGAATTTTACAAAACGTTAATGAAAAAGAATTTATTGGAAAAGATTCAATTAAAATTGATAAAAAGGAACTTTTATCAAAACTATCAATCTCAAGTGATATACAAAAAATAAAAACAGAACCAAAACCTGTAAAAATTATAAATACTCCAAAAGATAATGATGAGTGGGAAAGTTTCTAAACTTTCTTACCATCAAACTTAATTTTAAATCAATACTTATGTAAAAAAGTTAATCATATATTATGATATAATCATGCCATGAAAAGTAATCATTTTTTTAAAATAAACACAAAAATAAGAGAAAAAAACAGAGTATTAAATTCTTCAAACATTAATTATTTAAAAAAAACTGTTAGAGTACCTATGTATCTTGTAGGTGCTTTTTTAGAAAAAAATCATTATACGCATGACACCCAAATTATGGAAGAAGAAAAAAAATTAGTTATATCTTGGGTAAATAAAGTTTGTGAAAAATTTGTCTGGAATGAAGAAAGTATCAATACAAAAGGTGCCTTTTATGAGAATTATACTTTTAATGAAGCAATAAGTAGAGAATTATTCAAAAGTATTTTTTATTCTTATGGCATAGCGTATCGTAAATAAGTCTAAGCAAAAGTGGCACCCTCGGTAGGATTCGAACCCACAACCTACCGGGTCGAAACCGGCCATTCTATCCAGTTGAACTACGAGGGCACCTAATTTAGAAATGCAATTCTACTTGATTTAGCTTTAACTACATCTTAGTAGAAAATTTTATCTAAAATAATTAGTATGAAAAATACTATCCCTAAATATCCATTTACAGTGAAAAAAGCTTTATCAATCTTGGTAAAATCTTTGTTTACTAAATAATGTTCATAACTTAACATAACGGAACTTGCAGCAACTGCAATATATGCAAAAACTGAACTATTTGAAGCAATAACAAATAAAAGCCAAAAAATTACTGTAAGTAAATGAAAAACTTGAGATATTCTCATAGTTTTTTTAGCCCCAAATTTTGAAGGTATTGAATGTAAACCTAACTTTTTATCAACTTCCATATCTTGCAATGAATAAAGCAAATCAAATCCAGCCACCCAAAACATCACCCCAATACTAAGTAGTACAGACCATAAAGTTATCGTCTGGCTAACTGCAACTACTCCTGCAATTGGAGCTAAGGCTAAAGAAATTCCTAATATCACATGGGCTAAATATGAAAATCTTTTAAAATAAGAGTATGAACCAATAATTATTAAAATTGGAACCGATAAATATAAAGCTAAATCATTTACAAAATAAGCTACTAATATAAATCCAAATGCATTTAAAATTGTAAATACAAAGATTTGTCTTGGGCTTAATCTTCCATCAACATTTGGTCTATTTTCAGTTCTTGGATTTAGAGCATCAATATCTCTATCCATGAATCTATTAAACCCCATAGCAAAATTTCTAGCTGTAATTGCTGCTAAAATACCTAAAACAAGTAGTTCAAATCCAAACCAGCCATCAGCTGCAACAACCATTGCTATAAATATAAATGGCAAAGAAAAAATTGAGTGTTTGAACATAACAAGTTCGTTAAAATCGTTTAAAAGCTTTAAAAATCTATTCATGTTGGCGATTTTACCTAATATGTACTTAACATTTATTCATATAAAATACAAATAAAAATAGGAAAATTTATGGATGAGAACCCATTAGCATCAGTATTCGTGTCAATAGTAATTGGTGCAATTATTTGGATATACGCTTTTTTAAGAACAACTAGATCAGAATTTCACAACCCAAAATTAAAAAAAGTATGGATTATAGTTTTAGTACTATTTCCACCTTCAGCTCTATTATTTCCTTTCATTGGTGATAAACAAACTAAATGAAACAAATAGCCATCATTGGTTCAACAGCTTCAGGGAAAACAGGTCTTTCCCTTGAAATTGCAGAACAAACAAATTCAATTATTCTTTCCCTTGATTCACTATCTGTATATAAAGAGATTGATATAGCTTCAGCAAAACCTACAAAAGAAGAAAGAGGTGATATTATTCATTTTGGTATTGATGAAGTATATCCTGATGTTGAATTTGATGTTATAAAGTTTATAGAAACCTACGAAAGAGCCAAAGATTTTGCTTTAAAAAATAGTAAAAATTTAATTATTGTAGGTGGTACAGGATTTTATTTAAAAGCTTTAATTGATGGACTTAGTCCCGGAATTGATTTAAAAGTGAAATTAAATGAAAATGAAATTCAAAGCACCTATGATTTTTTATATTCAATTGATAAAGAATATATGCAAAAAATAGAAAGAAATGACAAATATCGAATTGAAAAAGCTATTTCTATTTATAAACAAACAAATCAAACTCCATCTGAATTTTTTACTATAAATGACAAAAAACCTCTTTGCCCTGATTTAAAGATATTTGAAATTTTATGGGATAAAGAAGAGCTAAGAAAAAGAATAAATCTTAGAACAAATATTATGATGAATGATGGAATCATAGATGAAGTGATTTATTTAGAAAAGAAATATACTAGAAAACCAAACTGCATGGCTTCAATTGGAATAATTGAAACTTTAGAGTATTTAGATGGAAAAATAAACAAAAAAGAGTTAGAAGAAAAAATTGCTCTAAATACTGCAAAACTAGCAAAAAGACAAAATACTTTCAACAAAGGTCAATTTAAAGGCGAACAAAAAACTTCTGATATTATAAATAACTTAAATTCAGAAATACTTAAGTATTTTTCGCTATAATCCCGATTCTAAAAGAGTTTAATAAAGGGCATGCTACAGACTTGACCTTTTGTTAAACATTAATTATATAAAGGAAATGGCGTGAAAAAAGAAATCCACCCAGATTACAAAGTTTGTGAAGTTTCTTGTGCATGTGGAAACGCATTTGTTACAAAATCAAATGTTGAATCTATGAGAATTGACATTTGTTCTGCATGTCACCCATTCTTTACTGGTGAGCAAAAAATCGTTGATGCTGCTGGTAGAGTTGAGAAATTCAAAGCTAAATACCAACTTAACAAATAAGTTTGAAATTATGCTTCATTTAGTTCCAACTCCTATTGGGAACCTTGACGATATTTCTTATAGAAGTATCCAAGTTCTTCAAGAGGCGGAACTAATTTTTTGCGAAGATACTAGAGTTACAAAAAGACTTTTATCTTTACTTTCTGAAAAATTAAACATCAATTTTCCTTGTACTGAATTCAAATCATTACACTCACACAATGAAAATCAAGTTTTAAAAAATTTAACTCCTGATACTTTTACTAAAAATGTAGTTTATGCAAGTGACGCTGGAATGCCTTGTGTTAGTGACCCTGGTGCTTTTTTGGTTGAATATTGCATTGAAAATCAGATTCCTTATGATGTATTGCCTGGAGCAAATGCTATTTTAACAGCTTATGCTTTAAGTGGTTTTGCATATACAGAGTTTACTTTTTATGGTTTTTTACCTCACAAAGGAAAAGACAGAACAAATAAATTACAAAAATCTTTAAATGAAGATAAGTTAGTAATTTTTTATGAATCACCACACAGGCTTTTGAAACTTTTAGAAGAATTAAATGAATTTGCTCCAAACAAAACTATATTTTTAGCAAAAGAGCTAACAAAGCTTCATCAAAAAACATTTAAAAATACTGCAAAAAATCTTTTTGAACTATTTAAAAAAGAAAATATCAGAGGTGAATGGGTTGTTATTATTGAACCTTCAAAAAAAGATGGTGAAGATTTAACTATTGAAGATATACAAGATTTAGATTTAGCTCCAAAAGTTAAAGCCAAACTATTATCAAAACTTACAGGAAGAAGTGTAAAAGAGATTTACGCTGAACTTCAAAACAACTAAAAACATAAAATTTAATCAACTTACAAAATTTACATACTAAAAATCAATTTTTTTATCTATTATACAAAATATAATTTATAAATTTTTAGGACTCAATTTATGAACAAACATCTACCAATTATTTTTTTAATTGTATTATTTTCTTTTTTTATTGGTGGATGTAGTTCTAAAAATCCTCTACTTCAAACTGTAAATAAAGTTGATATTCAAAAATACACAGGCACTTGGTATGAAATTGCTAGATTTGAACATTTTTTTGAAAAAGGTTGTAAAAACGTTACGGCAACCTATGAAATCAAGGATGATGGTGACATCAAAGTAATCAACAGATGCACAAAAATTGATACAAATGAGAAAAAAGAAGCTACAGGGGTAGCTTATGCGACAGATGAAACAAATTCAAAATTAAAAGTTAGTTTTTTTAGACCATTTTATGGGGACTATTATATATTAGATTTAGCTTCTGATTACTCATATGCTCTTATAGGTAATCCAAATAGAGAACTATTATGGATACTTTCAAGAACAAAAACGCTTGATGAAAATATTAAAAATTCACTTCTTAAAAAACTTCCTGCTTTAGGTTTTGATGCAAATAAATTTATTTGGACTATTCAAGAGTAAATAATTCTTACTCATAAACCATTCAAAAGAGCTTTATTAATATATTTTAGATATAATCGCGACATGATTATATACGGAAAACAAATAGTACTATATGTACTTGAAAAGCATCCATCACTTATTGAAGAAGTGATGTTCTCAAAAGAGATAGAACCAAAACTTTTTTCAAAATTTCTTAAACTTGGTAAAAAGATTATTAAGCTTGACAACAAAAAAGCTCAAGGACTTGCTAAAGGAGGAAACCATCAAGGTTTCTTTTTAAAGCTTAGTGAATTTTCTTACACACCAATAAAAGATATAAAAGACATGAATTTTATATTAGTTTTAGATGGATTAACTGATGTTGGAAATATTGGAGCGATTATTAGAACGGCTTATTCACTAGGAGTTGAAGCTGTTATTGCAAGTGATGTAAAAACATTAAACAATCAAGGAATAGTAAGAACAAGTGCTGGTGCTATGCTTGATATGCCATTTACAATTTATCCAAAAACTTTAGATTTAGCTAATGAACTATCACAAAATGGTTTTACATTAATTGGTGCTGCTATGAATGGTACAGACTTAAAAAAATATGGAAAAATTGAGAAAACAGATAAAGTTGCTCTGTTTATGGGAAGTGAGGGAGAAGGAATTCATCCTAAAGTTCTTAAAAAAATGGATCTAAAAGTTTCTATTGGAATGGAACACTCTTTTGATTCATTAAATGTTTCAGTTGCTGCTGGAATATTAATTTATACGTTAAAAAGGTAAGTAAAATTAAATGCATAGGTATTTAGTCTCATTATTCATCATTTTATTTTTTGTTTTAACATCTGCTAATGCAAACATTAACGATAAAGTAAAACAACTTATTGGTGAAACAGACTATGCTGTGCATGAAAGTTTAATTTTTTATTTATTTCAAAATCAAGAAGAATTTTACGATTATAGTCAAAATATAAACTATAAAAAACTTATCGAAACTTTAGAAAAAAACAACCTTTTAGATTTAACACTAACTGGAAATACAACATTAAATTACAAATTTATTTTTAATCATAACCCTAAAAAGTCTCTTAATTTATTAAAAGATATTTTAAGATCTCAAGGTCATTTCAATTATATGACTAACACTATACAAAGAGAAGAAAACAATCTTTTTTGGGATTTTAATATAGATACAAACGCCGCCATAAACCCTCTTTTGTTATCAGAAAACCTTGCTAAACATTTTTGCAAGTTAACGGATATAAAAAAAGAGGGTAACACTTGGACAATAACAATTGACACATTCACAAGTGATGTGTACAAACCGTTTGATTTTATTTCAAATGAAGAAATGATTTTTAAAAAACCTCTAAAAGAGTACTTTTTAAAAATTTCAAATGCTGAAATTTTAAAAGTATATTCTTATAGTGGTAATTCATGGAGACCTAGCATTGGTTTTTATGACGAAGAATTAAATGTTTTAAAACTTTATAAAAAAGATAGTTTTACAAAATTTTTAAGGGTAAATATACCTAAAAACACAAAATATATAAAAATAGATGACCTTTATTCCCTTGCTAATCTAAAAAAAGGGATTAAAGTACTTAAGGAGTAACAAAATGTTTCCAGAAATTGAGTTTGAGAGAATGAAAAGACTTCCTAATTATGTTTTTGCAGAAGTAAATAACATAAAAATGGAAGCTAGAAGAAGAGGCGAAGATATCATAGATTTTTCTATGGGTAATCCAGATGGTCCAGCACCGCAACATATTACTGATAAATTAATAGAAGCATCTGCAAAACCTAAAAATCATGGTTATAGCGCAAGTGCTGGTATTTATAAGTTAAGACTTGCTATTTGTAATTGGTATAAGAGAAAATATGGTGTTGATTATTTAGATCCAGATAAACATGCATGTGCAACAATGGGTTCTAAAGAGGGTTATGTACACTTAGTTCAAGCTATTGTAAATGTTGGTGATGTTGCAGTTGTTCCAGATCCAACTTATCCAATTCACTCTTATGCATTTATGTTAAATGGTGGAGCAATTCATAAATTTGAATTAACATTTGATGATAAATTTAAAGTTGATGAAGATTTATTCTTTGAAAGATTACAAAAAACTGTAGATGAATCTATTCCAAAGGTTAAATTTGTTGTAGTTAACTTCCCACACAATCCTTCGTGTGCAACAGTAACACCTGAGTTTTATCAAAGATTAGTTGATATGGCTAAAAAAGAAAGATTTTATATCATCTCTGATATTGCTTATGCAGATATTACTTTTGATGGGTATAAAACTCCTTCAATTTTCCAAGCAAAAGGTGCTTTAGATGTTGCTGTTGAGTCATTTACATTATCTAAATCATACAATATGGCAGGATGGAGAGTTGGTTTCATTTGTGGTAATGAAAAATTAGTTGGAGCATTAAAAAGAATTAAATCTTGGCTTGATTACGGTATGTTTACACCAATTCAAGTTGCTGCAACTATTGCTTTAGATGGTCCTCAAGATTGCGTTGATGAGCATGTTGCTAAATATAAACATAGAAGAGATGTTATGCTTGAATGTTTCAAAGAAGCTGGTTGGGATATGAATTGCCCAGATGCTTCAATGTTTATTTGGGCAAAAATTCCTGAAAAAGCTAGACATTTAGGAAGTATGGAATTCTCTAAACAATTATTAACTCAAGCAAAAGTTGCTGTAAGTCCTGGTATTGGATTTGGAACTTATGGTGACCAATATGTAAGAATTGCATTAATTGAAAATGAAAAAAGAATTAGACAAGCAGCTAGAAATATAAAGCAATATTTAAAAAGTTTATAAAATTTAAAAGGGTATTAGAATGTTAAAAGTAGGAATTATAGGTGTAGGAACAGTTGGAGCTAGTGTTGCAAATATTTTAAGAGATAACAAAGATCTTATTACCGCAAGAGCTGGAATTGAAATTGAACCTGTACTTGGAGTAGTTTCTAATTTAAACAAAGAAAGAAATGTTTCTATTAAATTAACTGACAATGTTGATGAAGTTTTAAATGATGACTCAATTGATATTGTTGTTGAATTAATGGGAGGCGTTGAAAAGCCTTATGAAATCGTAAAAAAAGCCCTTCAAAAAGGTAAATCAGTTGTAACAGCAAATAAAGCACTTTTAGCTTACCATAGATATGAGTTGGAAGAAATTGCTGGTGATATTCCTTTTGAATATGAAGCAGCTGTTGCAGGTGGTATTCCAATTATTAATGCTCTAAGAGATGGTTTAAGTGCAAACAACATTTTATCTATTAGAGGTATTATGAATGGTACTTGTAACTATATGCTTACAAAAATGATTAATGAAGGTGTTGATTACGATTCAATTCTTAAAGAGTCTCAAGAATTAGGTTATGCTGAAGCTGATCCAACTTTTGATGTTGGTGGTTTTGATGCAGCCCACAAGCTACTTATTCTTGGATCAATTGCTTATGATGTTGATGCTAAACCTGAGGATATTTTAATTGAAGGTATTCAAAATATAAGTCCTGAAGATATTGATTTTGCAAATGAATTTAACTATTCAATCAAGCTTTTGACAATCGCTAAAAAAATTGACAAAAAAGTAGAATTAAGAGTTCATCCTGCTTTAATTCCCAATTCAGAAATGATTGCAAAAGTTGATGGTGTAATGAATGGTGTTTCTGTAATTGGTGATAAAGTTGGAGAAACTATGTATTA
>JALRJW010000005.1 GCA_023268955.1 Aliarcobacter sp.
AGAGTTAGAGACCTTTTTGAACAAGCTAAAAAAGCTGCACCTGCTATTATTTTTATTGATGAAATTGATGCAATTGGTAAAAGTAGAGCTTCAGGTGGACCAATGGGTGGAAATGATGAAAGGGAACAAACTTTAAATCAGTTATTAGCTGAAATGGATGGATTTTCTTCTGAAAGTGCTCCTGTAATTGTACTAGCAGCAACAAATAGACCTGAAGTTCTTGATCCAGCTTTACTTAGACCAGGAAGATTTGATAGACAAGTTTTAGTTGATAAGCCTGATTATGAAGGAAGAATTGAAATTCTTCAAGTTCATATTAAAGATGTAAAATTATCAAAAGATGTTGATTTAAAAGAAGTAGCAAAAATGACAGCTGGACTTGCAGGTGCTGATTTAGCAAATATTATTAATGAAGCTGCACTTTTAGCTGGAAGACAAGAAAAAAATGAAGTTCAAGCTAGTGATTTTAAAGAGGCAGTTGAAAGACAAATTGCTGGTTTAGAGAAAAAGTCAAGAAGAATTTCTCCTAAAGAAAGAGAAATTGTTGCTTATCATGAATCAGGACACGCAGTTATTGCTGAAATTACAAAAGGCGCTAAAAAAGTAAATAAAGTATCGATTGTTCCAAGAGGACTTGCAGCTTTAGGATATACTTTAAATACTCCTGAAGAGAATAAATACTTAATGCAAAAACATGAGTTAATTGCTGAAGTTGATGTTTTACTTGGTGGAAGAGCAGCTGAAGAGGTATTTATTGGAGAAATTTCTACAGGTGCTGGAAATGATCTTGAAAGAGCAACTGATATAATTAAAGCAATGGCTTCAATGTACGGTATGAGTGATATAGCTGGATTAATGGTTCTTGAAAGAAGAACTAATCAGTTCTTAGGTGGTCAAACACAAAAAGACTTCTCAGATGATATGGCTAAAAAACTTGATGATCATGTTAGAAATACGTTAAATGAAAGATATCAATCAGTGTTACAATCATTAAGAGATAACTCTGATGCAATTGAGCAAATGACAAAAGAGTTACTTGATATTGAAGTTATAACAGGACAAAGAGTTAGAGAAATCATCAAAGAAAATGGTGGAGTTGTTTATGAAGCTGAAGATTTACATTCAGATGCTGTTGATGAAAACAATGAACTTGTAAACAATGAAGAGCCTGTAAAAAAACAAGATACTTTAAATGATGAAAATGAAGTAGAAAATGAAAATAAATCAGAAGATAATAATGAAGAAACTTCTGAAAATTCAAACAAAAAAGAGGATTAAAACTCTTTTTTGTCTTGACAAATAAAAATTATTCCTTTATAATTTATTCATTACAAAAAGGAGAGTGTCATGAAAATTTTTGAATTTAACAAAAATATCTTTATTAAAAGTGTTAACACTCTTTTACTGTCTAGAAATTTACTCTAAAATATAACCTACAAAACTTAAAAATTTAAATTATTAATACCCCTTAAATAAGTTATTTATTTAAACAATATTGATATAATATTAGATATTACAAAGGAAAACAAAATGGATAAGAATAAAATTATAGTTTTTGATACTACTTTAAGAGATGGAGAACAATCTCCTGGTTGTTCAATGAATACAGAAGAAAAAATTAAAGTAGCATTACAATTAGAAAAATTAGGTGTTGATGTTATTGAAGCTGGATTTGCAGCTGCATCACCTGGAGATTTCGATGCTGTTTCTAGAATTGCAGAAGTTGTTAAAAATTCTAGTATTTGTTCTTTAAGTAGGGCAGTTGAAAATGATATCAAACAATCTGGATTAGCTGTAAGCAAAGCACCATTACATAGAATTCATACATTTATTGCTACTTCACCTATCCATATGAAGTACAAATTAAAAATGGAGCCAGATGAAGTTATTAAAAGAGCTATTCACGCTGTTGAATATGCAAAAACTTTTGTTAATGATGTTGAGTTTTCATTTGAAGATGCAGGAAGATCTGAAATTTCATTTATGAAAGAGATGATGGATGCTGTTATTGGTGCTGGTGCTTCAACTATTAACTTACCTGATACAGTTGGATATAGATTACCACATGAATTAGGTGCTATGATTAAAGAATTAGTAGATTATGCAAATGATAGAGCAATTATTTCTGTGCACAATCACAATGACTTAGGATTAGCAACAGCTAATACTTTAGCAGCTGTTATGAATGGTGCTAGACAAATTGAGGTTACAATTAACGGTTTAGGTGAAAGAGCTGGAAATTCTGCTTTAGAAGAGGCTGTAATGGCTATTAAAACTAGAAAAGATGCATTTGGAGATTTATATACAACTATCAACACTCCTGAAATTTATGCTACTTCAAGATTAGTGGCAACAATCACAGGTGTTGAACCACAACAAAACAAAGCAATTGTTGGTAAAAATGCATTTGCACACGAAAGTGGAATTCACCAAGATGGTGTATTAAAACACCAAGAAACATATGAAATTATGAGACCTGAAGATGTTGGGGTATTTAAAGATTCAACATTAATTTTAGGTAAACACTCAGGAAGAGCTGCATTTAAAGATAAAATTGCTCACTTAGGTTTTGATAAAGTTAGTGATGAAGAGTTAAACTCTGCATTTGAAAGATTTAAAATCTTAGCTGATAAGAAAAAAGAGATTACAGATGATGATGTAAGAATGTTAATTACAGATGAATCTTTAAACTCAGGGAAAACTTATGAGTTAGTTGGATTACAAATCTCAGATTGTTCAAACGGTATGCCAATGGCTGCTGTTACAATAAGAAAAGATGAAGAAACTTTCCAAGATGCCGCAATTGGTGATGGAACAATGGATGCAATATTTAAAACTATTGATAGATTAACAGGAATCACTGGTGAGTTAAATGACTATAAAGTAATTTCTGTAACAGAAGGTAAAGATGCTTTAGCAAAAGTTACAACTAGAGTAACTTTTGATGATAATTCTCCATCATTTGTAGGACATGGTTTAAGTATTGATACAATGCTTGCAACTGCAAAAGCTTATTTAGGTTCTGTAAACTCTTATCTTTCTCAAAAAGAAAGACTTTCAAAAAAATGTGAACATCAAGTTTAATACTTTTAGAAAATAGCCTATGGCTATTTTCTACTTCTAACACTCAAGGATTTTCTTAAATGATGCAATTTCATTTTTTTCTTAAATTACTAAAAGAGTCATTTAGGGATTTATTACCAATTATTATTGTAATTTTATTTTTTCAATTAGCTATTATTCAAACTATTCCAGAAGGGTGGATTAGTACGGCAATTGGTTTAGGTATCGTTGGGGTTGGTTTAGCAATTTTTTTACAAGGTCTAGAAATAGGCGTTTTCCCTGTGGGAGAGGGATTAGCAAAAGATTTTGCTAAGTCAGGTCGTAATCTTTGGATTCTGTTTTTTGGATTTTTAATTGGGTTTGGTACAACTATTGCAGAACCTGCTCTTGCAGTTATAGCTGATAAAGCAGCTTCAATCTCAGCAGGCAGAATTGATGCAACAATGCTTAGAATGGTTGTTGCTTTATCTGTTGGTTTTGCTATTTTACTTGGTGTTTATAGAATCATCAAAGGTCATCCGATTCACTACTACATAATAGTAGGATATTTACTTGTTGTAGGTGTTACTTTTTTTGCTCCCCAAGAAATCATTGGACTTGCTTATGATTTAGGTGGAGTTACAACTTCAACTGTAACTGTTCCATTAGTTGCCGCCCTTGGAATTGGATTAGCTTCTTCAATTAAAGGAAGAAATCCTGTAATTGATGGATTTGGATTAATTGCATTTGCTTCTCTTACTCCAATGATTTTTGTTCAAATCTATGGAATTGCTGTTTATAATTTAGTTGATGCAAAAGAAGTTGCAGCAGTTGCTATTCAAGCGACTGTTTCAAGTACTGCTGATATTAGTGCAAGTTCATTGTTAATGGGTTTTTATAATGTTGTAAAAGATGTTGCTCCTATATTATTAATTATTTTATTTTTCCAATATGCTGTAGTAAAAAAGCCAATTGAAAATATTAAAACAGTTTTTCTAGGATTTATTTTAGTAATC
>JALRJW010000038.1 GCA_023268955.1 Aliarcobacter sp.
AATAACACTTTGGCTATAATCGCGGTATATAAAGGAATTAGATGACAGTTATAGAATTATTTCAAAAATTATTAAGATTTAAATCAATTACTCCTGATGATGACGGGGCTTTCGAGTTTATAGCTGAATATTTAGGCGATGAGTGGGATATGATTTGTTTTGACATGCAAGGTGTTAAAAACAGATTTTTTTACAAAAAATTCAATGACAATCCTCAACACTTGTGTTTTGCAGGTCACATTGATGTTGTTCCTACGGGTAAAAATTGGGAAGTTAATCCTTTTGCTGCTGAAGTAATTGATGGTGTAATAACAGCTCGTGGTGCTCAAGATATGAAAAGTGGTGATGCTGCTTTTTTATATGCTTGCAAACATGCGCAAAATTTTGATGGAATATTAAGTATTTTATTAACTAGTGATGAAGAAGGTGAGGGTACTTACGGAACTATTAAAATGCTTGAGTATTTAAGAGAATTAAATATGATTCCTCAATATGCTGTAGTAGCAGAACCAACTTGTGAAGAGGTATTTGGTGATGCTATTAAAGTTGGAAGACGAGGAAGTATCAATGGATATATTACAATTAAAGGTAAGCAAGGACATGCTGCTTATCCTGAAAAATGCATAAATCCTGTGCATAATTTTGCTAGTGTTTTACCAAAAATTGCAGGAATAAATTTAGATAATGGTGATGAGTATTTTGCCCCTTCTAAACTCGTAATCACTGATATTAGAGGTGGAATGGAAGTTACAAATGTAACTCCAAATGAATTAAAAATCATGTTTAATGTAAGAAATTCAACTAACACTACAAGGGAGTCTGTTGAAGCGTTTATAAATGAAAATTTAAAAGGATTAGATTATGAGTTTAGAACAACTCAAGGTTCATTCCCTTTTGTGACAAATAAAGAGTCTAAAGTTGTAAAAGCTATGGAAAATTCAATACAAAAAGTTCTTGGAGTTAAAACAAAACACTCAACTCACGGTGGAACAAGTGATGCTAGATATTTTGGTAGTTTTGGAATTGAAGCTATTGAATTTGGTGTTATAAATGATACAATACACTCTGTTGGTGAAAGAACAACAGTTAAAGAAGTGGAAGGCTTAACAAAAGTTTTCCAAGATATTATAGAAAATTTTTAAAATATATTAGGATAAAAAATGAAAAGAACAATTTCAACATTAGTTTGTACGGCTGTTTTAGGTTTTTCAAGTGTAGTTACAATAGATGGATTTAGCTCACCTGAAAGCACGATTATAAAAAACAATGATTTATATGTTTCAAATGTAGGAAAAGAGTTAAAGCCTACACTTAAAGATGGTGATGGATTTATTTCAAAACTTGATTTAAATGGAAAAATTCAAGAGTTACATTTTATTGATGGATTAAATGCTCCAAAGGGAATGGGACTTATTGGAAATACATTATATGTGGCTGATATCGATACTTTAAGAGGTTTTGATTTAGAAACTAAAAAAGAGGTTTTCTCACTAGTTTTTGAGGGTGTAAACTTTTTAAATGATATTACAATCAAAGATGACAATACTTTATTTATAGGTGCTAGTGATGTAAGTGCTATTTATGAAGTAAATGTTGCTAAAAAATCTTATAAAAAAATCATGGATTTCAC
>JALRJW010000052.1 GCA_023268955.1 Aliarcobacter sp.
TACTTAAAAAAGGAACAGTTATGAAAAAAGCATTTTCACTTCTAGAAATCATTATTGGTATATTAATTATAGGATTAATATCATCTTTTGCAATTCCAAAACTAATGAAGACTAAAGATTTTGCAAGTGCAACTACACTTAAAAGAGATATTTTTTCAATAATCTCTTCGGCTCAAACATACAATTTAGCAAACAGTACATTTGATATCAAAGAGGCTATAGAGATTAATGATAAAATATGGAAGATAAATGATGAAGGTGTTTTAGTAGATAACACAAGTTGCGTTGAAATCAGTTTTGATAGTGATGAATCAAAAATCACAGTTACTCCTACTCAAAGTGCCAGTGAAGTTTGCACTAAACTTTATGATGAATTTGATAAAGAAAAAACTTATGAAATGTAATGATCAATTTACTCTTTTTCCCTAACTCTTAAAAATGAAGCAAATTTAGGAATACCATTTTTTGATAAACTGTAGTATTTAAATGTAACAGTTTGACCAACTTTTGGAGGATTGAGTTTTTGTTTATCACTAAATCCTCCACCAAGATTAAAAATTTTTCCATTAAAATCTATTTTTAAACTTTTAAAAGATTTGTCTTTATTATAGCTTATTCCGATTACCTTACCTTCAGCATCATAAAATTTTTTGTATTTTAATATATCACTACTTCTTCCACTAAAATAAGATTTAGTGTAATTTTTAATAATCACTCCTTCAGCTTTTTTTGAAACTAAATTTTCTAAAAAAGCATTTAAATGATTAGTATCTTTTATTTTGATTTGAGGTATGATTTTTAAATGGATAATAGAATTTTGCTTTAAGTGATTTTCTAAAACTTTTAATCTATCAAAAAAATTCCCTTCTTGATTTGGAACTTCAAAAATATTGTATGTAATTTCTTGCCAGTTTTTAGAAGGAGTTTTATCCAAAACAATATTTTGAATGTTTTCAAAATCATCTCTTTTTGTCCACAATTCTCCATCTAGTTCAAAATTAGGTAAATCTTTTGTAAACCAAATTGGTGCATAAATTTTATTTCCATTTTTAGTAAATAGTTCTTTACCATCCCAATATGCTCTAACTCCATCAAGTTTTTCACTCATAACCCATGATGAAAAATCATTTATTTGATTTTCAAAAGTTTTTGCTTTTTGCAGTTCTATTGAGAATAAATTAGTAATAATGAAGAATAAAAGATTTATAAATTTGTGCATAAAATACCTTTCTGATAATAATTTTTATTATAATATAATTTATTATAAATAAATGTTTTTTAAATCAAGATTATTTATCATTAAAACATAATAATCTTTTGGCTAAAATATTTTGCTTTACAAAGATTAAAAGGATATTCATTGAATCAAATAGTTTTAGATGAAAAAAGTAAAGAGTTTTTATTAAATTCAATTAGAGATATAAAAGATTTTCCAAAACCTGGAATTGTTTTTAAAGATATTACAACACTTTTAAACAATCAAGAAGCATTCACGGTTTTAATGGATCATTTAGTTGATAGATATAAAGATGCAAATTTAGATTTTATTGCAGGTATTGATTCAAGAGGATTTATTTTTGGTTCAGCTTTAGCATATGCACTAAAAATTGGTTTTGTTCCTATTAGAAAAAAAGGAAAATTACCATCAACAACTGTATGTGAGAAGTACGAATTAGAGTATGGATTTGATGAAATTGAACTTCATTTAGATGCTTTTAAACCAAAAGAAAATGCAAGAGTATTATTAATAGATGATATTATTGTTACAGGTGGAACAGCCTTAGCAGCTGCTAATTTAATCAATAAATTAGAGAGCGTAACTTTAGTTGAATCATGTTTTTTAATGGATATAGAGTTTTTAGGTGGTGCTAAAAAATTAAGAGAAGTTGCACCTGTTTATTCGGTATTAAATATATAAATAAAAGAGAAGATATTATGAGTGATTACATTCCAAAGCCAAGTAAATTTGACCCAGATGAGTTAGGTCAATTTGGTATTTTTGGGGGACAATACGTACCTGAAACATTAATGCCAATATTGAAAGAATTAGAAGCTGAATATAAAAAATATAGACATGACCCTGAATTTTGGGCAGAAGTAAATGATTTATTAAGAGATTATGTAGGTAGAGAAAATCCTTTATATTTAGCAAAAAATGTTAGTGAAGAAATAGGCGCTAAAGTATATTTAAAAAGAGAAGATTTAAATCACACTGGTGCACATAAAGTAAACAATGTTATTGCTCAAGGATTATTAGCAAAGAAATTAGGAAAAACTAAGATTATAGCTGAGACGGGAGCAGGGCAACATGGTGTTGCAAGTGCTACAATTGCTGCTTTATTAGGTTTAGAATGTACTGTGTTTATGGGTGCAAAAGATGTTGCTAGACAAGAATTAAATGTATTTAGGATGAAACTTTTAGGAGCTAAAGTTATAGCTGTTGAATCTGGAAGTAAAACATTAAAAGATGCAATGAATGACGCTATTAGATATTGGGTTACAAACGCTAGAGATACATTTTATGTAATTGGAACAGTTGCAGGGCCTCATCCATATCCACTTATGGTTAGAGATTTTCAAGCTGTGATTGGTTATGAAGCAAGAAAACAAATCTTACAAAAAGAGAATAGACTTCCTGATTATGTGGTTGCATGTATCGGTGGTGGTTCAAACGCTATTGGAATGTTTTCTCACTTTTTAGAAGATGAAGAGGTTACTTGTGTTGGTATTGAAGCAGGTGGATTAGGACTTGATACAGATAAACACGGATGTAGCTTAGAAAAAGGAAGACCTGGAATTTTACATGGTCAATGTTCATATTTGCTACAAGATGAAGATGGTCAAGTTTTAGAAGCACACTCTATTAGTGCTGGACTTGACTACCCTGGAATTGGTCCTGAACACTCTTTTCATAAAGACAATAAATCAGTAACTTATGATTCTGTAACAGATGATGAAGCTATGGATGCATTTGTGTGGTTAAGTAGAAAAGAGGGAATTATTCCAGCATTTGAAAGTGCTCATGCAATTGCATATTTAAAGAAAGCAAAAGAAAAATTAAAAGGTAAATTAGTAATTGTAAACTTATCAGGACGAGGTGATAAGGATATGGTTCAAGCAAAGAGTATATTAAACTTTGACTAAATAAAAAAAACTAAGGCAATAGATGGAAGCACTTTTTAAAGCACTAAGACCCCATGCAGGTAAGATATTATTCGCAATTGTAGCGATATTTTTTTCATTTATTATTTATAATTTAATAAATGCACCTGTTGAAGGCTTAGAACAAAGATTTGTATATTTACTAAAAGAACATGGATATATAATTCTTTTTGCTTGGGGAATGCTTGA
>JALRJW010000101.1 GCA_023268955.1 Aliarcobacter sp.
GCTTTTGAAACTGTTGCTAAGCTAAAAGAGAATGGATATAAAGTAGTTTGTTTTTCTGGTGGATTTAGAATTGGTACGGGACCTGCTAAAGAAAAACTAGGACTTGATGCTGATTTTTCAAATATTTTGCATGAAAAAAATGGAATCCTAACAGGTCTTGTTGGTGGAGATATGATGTTTGGTTTTTCTAAAGGCGATATGATTCAAAGAGTTCAAGCAATGCTTGGAGTTTCTAAAGAAAATACTCTAGTTGCAGGTGATGGAGCAAATGATGTTTCTATGTTTCCATATGCTTCAAAAAGAGTTGCTTTTTGCGCAAAAGAAGTATTGAAAAAAGAAGCAAATATTATTGTTGATACAAAAGATTTAACACAAATTTTAAAACATATTTAGGGAGAATAAACAAATGAGTTTAAAAGAAGATATTAATTTTTCATTATGGTGTGACTTTATTGAAAGAGATTTCTTAGAAAATAGATTTCAAGAGATTTTAAAAGATGAGATTATTCAAGGAGCTACATCAAACCCAGCTATTTTTGAATCTTCAATTACAACATCTATGGCTTATAAACAACAACTTGACATGCTTCAAGCAAACAATACAAAAACTATTTATGAAGAGTTAGCGATTACTGATATTAAAAGAGCAGCAACTTTGATGTCTGATTTACATAAACAAAATGTAGATGATGGTTTTATATCTATTGAAGTTGATCCTTTGTTGTGTGATGATGCAGCGGGAACAATTGAAGAGGGAGTTAGACTTCACAATACAATTGGTGCTGATAATGTAATGATTAAAGTTCCTGCAACTGAAGCTGGATATATTGCAATGAGAGAATTGACTTCTAAAGGAATTCATGTAAATGCAACGTTGATTTTTTCTCCTGCTCAAGCTATAAAATGTGCTCAAGCATTAAATGAGGGAATTATAGAATCAAATAAAAATATTAAAGCTGTAATTTCTGTTTTTGTTTCTAGATTTGATAGATTATGTGATGGTGATTTTGCAAATAAAGGTTTAGAAAAATCTAAATTAGGAATTATGAATGCAACTAAATGTTATCATGAAGTTAATAAGTTTGAAAATGAAAATATTAGAACACTTTTTGCAAGTACAGGGGTAAAAGGTAATGAGTTAGCACCTTCATACTATGTTGACAATTTAATTTACCCAAACTCTGTAAATACAGCACCTTTAGGAACAATTGAAGACTGGGTTATTGATGGATCTAAAGAAGAATCAAAGATTCCTTCAATTGAAGAGTGTGATGAGTATTTTGCGCAGTTAAAAGAAAAAGGTGTAGACATAAATGGGATTTACTCAAAACTTTTAACAGATGGATTAGATGCATTTAAAGTGTCTTTTAAAGAGTTATTGTCAAAATTAGTAAAATAATTACAATTCAATAACATAATAAAAAATTTTGGTTAAGAATTTTTTGTTAAAATTTATAAAAATAAAAGAAAAGGTAAAAATAAAATGAAAAATTGGAGCCCTGATAGCTGGAGAGATTTCCCTATAAAGCAACAACCAACTTATGATGATTTAAATAAATTAAAAAAAGTTGAAAAAGAGTTAGCTTCTTATCCTCCTTTGATTTTTGCAGGTGAAGCAATCAATTTAAAAAAAGATTTAGCTAATGTAGTAAATGGAAAAGCATTTTTACTTCAAGGTGGAGATTGTGCTGAATCATTTGATGCCTTTAATGCAGCAAATATCAAAGATTTATTTAAAGTAATGATGCAAATGGCTGTTGTTTTAACTTTCTCAGGTGGTTGTCCTGTTGTAAAAGTTGGAAGAATTGCAGGTCAATTTGCAAAACCTAGAAGTGCTGATTTTGAAGAACTAAATGGAATAGCATTACCTTCATATAGAGGTGACATTATCAATGAAATTGGTTTTGACGAAAAGTCAAGAAGACCAAAAGCTAAAAAACTTTTAAAAGCATATAATCAAAGTGCAGCAACTTTAAACCTTTTAAGAGCATTTTCAAGAGGTGGATTTGCTGATTTAAATCAGCTTCACTCTTGGAATTTAGATTTTGTTAAAGATAATACTTTAGGTGGAATGTATGAAGAATTAGCAAATAAAATTTCAGAGTCTTTAAGATTTATGGAATCATGTGGAATTTCAAGTGCAAATACGCCTCAACTTCATCAAACAACTTTATATACTTCTCATGAAGCATTATTGTTAAACTATGAAGAAGCATTAACAAGAAAAGATTCAATCACTGGTGATTGGTTTAACTGTTCTGCTCATATGTTATGGATAGGAGATAGAACAAGAGATTTAAAAGATGCTCATATTGAATATTTTAGAGGTATCAAAAATCCAATTGGTTGCAAAGTTGGTCCATCTATGAAAGAGGATGAATTAATCCAATTAATTGATGCTTTAAATCCTGAAAATGAAGCTGGAAGATTAAACTTAATTGTAAGAATGGGAGCAAATAAAATTGCTGATCATTTCCCAAAACTTTTAGCAAGAGTTAAAAAAGAAGGAAGAAATGTATTATGGTCAAGTGATCCAATGCATGGAAATACAATTAAAGCTGATAATGGATATAAAACAAGAGATTTTGAAGCTATTTTATCAGAAGTTAGACAGTTCTTTAAAATTCATAAAGCAGAAGGTACTTACGCAGGTGGTATTCACTTAGAAATGACAGGACAAAATGTAACTGAGTGCACGGGTTCTTGTTCATCTGCTGTAACGCAAGAGGGCTTAGCAAGTAGATATCACACTCAATGTGATCCTAGATTAAATGCGGACCAAGCTTTAGAGTTATCATTTATGATTGCTGAAACTTTAAAAGAAGCAAGAAAAGATTTAAACAAATAGTTTAAAAAATATAAAAAGAGTTTAAAACTCTTTTTATATAAATGTAGAATTAGAAAATTTCTTTGTAATTTTCTTCTTTAAACCCAACTATAACTTTATCATCATATGTTACAACTGGTCTTTTAAGCAAAATAGGCTCTTTTATAAGCCATTGCAATT
>JALRJW010000109.1 GCA_023268955.1 Aliarcobacter sp.
AAAGCACCCTCTAAAGCATCAACATTTTGCTCACATAAAGCATGAAAATGAAGACCATCTACATTGTGTAAATTATCTGCTTCAAAGTTCTTTTTAGTAATTCCTAATCTTGAAAAAGCTCCGCAAGGATTATATAAATCAACCTCAACAGATGAGTATTCAGGATTTACTCTAAGTCCAATAGATGACTTAGTTTTAACTTTGTCTCTAAATTTATTTAACTGATTAAAAGAATTAAAAACAACGTGATTTGAGATATCAGCAATTTGCTCTATATCTTCATCTTTAAATCCAGGACTATAAGTATGAACCTCTAATCCAAACTCTTCTTTTGCTAATATAGCTTCATGTAGACCTGATGCGCAACAACCTTTTAGATATTCTTTACATAAATCAAAAGTTGACCACATAGCAAAACCTTTTAAAGCTAAAAGTATTTTTGCGCCAGATTCATCTTGAACTCTTTTTAAAAGTTCAAGATTTTTCTTTAAAAGTTTTTCTTCACATACATACGATGGAGATGGTAAGTCTTCAAAGTTTTTTATAATTTCATAGTTTTTATTCATTGTAAGGTTCAAAATCCTCTTTTCCTACTCCGCAATCTGGACATTCCCAATCTTCAGGTATATCTTCAAAAGCAGTTCCTGGTTCTATTCCACTATCTGGATCACCAATTTCTGGGTCATAAATATAATCACATACTGTACAAATATATTTCATTTTAAATCCTTTCAAATAAAATTTAAAACACAAATACTAAACAATTGCAATTGCAATTATTCAGCGTCTAATTCAAGAACTTTCCAAGGTAAACCTTGAGTCATTAACTCATCCATAAATGGCTGAGCATCGAACTCTTCAATGTTAAATACTCCTGTATTTTTCCAAAGTCCTTTGTAAAGCATTTTTGTTCCAATCATAGCAGGAACCCCAGTTGTATAACTTACAGCTTGAGCACCTGTTTCTCTGTAACACGCTTGGTGGTCACACACATTATAGATGTAAACTTTTCTTTTTTTACCATCTTTAATACCTTCAATGATACACCCAATGTTTGTTTGTCCAACTGTTCTTGGTCCAAGGCTTGCTGGATCTGGTAAAAGTGTAGTTAAAAACTCAATAGGAATAATCTCAACACCTTTGTGCATCACAGGCTCAATCCCTAACATTCCAACATTTTGAAGACAATTCATGTGTTGAATATAAGAATCTCCAAATGTCATAAAGAATCTAATTCTTTTTAAACCTTTAATATTTTTTGATAATGACTCTAATTCTTCATGGTAAAGTAAATATGATGGCTTAACACCAACTTCTGGATAATCATGATCAACTCTAATTTCTAAAGGTTTAGTTTCAATCCATTTACCATCTTCCCAATATCTACCATTTGCAGATACTTCTCTTAGGTTAATTTCTGGATTAAAGTTTGTTGCAAAAGGATAACCGTGATCCCCTGCATTACAATCCATAATATCTATAAAGTGAATTTCATCAAATAATTGTTGTTGAGCATAAGCACAAAACACTCCAGTTACACCTGGGTCAAAACCTGAACCTAAAAGTGCCATAATACCAGCATCTTTAAATTGACCATCTCTAGCCCATTGTTCTTTGTATTCGAATTTAGCTTCATCAGGATGTTCATAGTTTGCTGTATCAACATAGTCAACACCACATTTAGTACATGCATCCATAATTGTTAAATCTTGGTAAGGTAAAGCAACATTTAAAACAACTTTTGGATTTACTTTTGTGATTAATTCTACTAATTCATCAACATTATCAGCATCAACTTTTGCAACATCAATTTCAACACCTTGATTTTTTTTGATATCTGCAGCCATCGCTTCACATTTACTTAATGTTCTAGATGCTAATGTAATTTTTTCAAATGTATCAATATTCATAGCACATTTAACAGTTGCTACTCTACTAACACCACCAGCACCAATGATTAAAACACCTTTTTTTGTCATTATTAACTCCGATTTAATTTTCTAGAATATTATACAATTTAAAAGTATAATAACATTTTAAGCTAATCAGATTTTATTCAACAGTTACAAATCAGTTACTAAATTTTTAAGGTTTTTTTGGTTAAAATTCGCATCTAATGTGGGGATGACTTGGTATCGATTAGAGCAATGAAGATTAGTTGCATGTCGGCCTGAGCATGCCGTTACGCGGCTCATTTTTTTTAGACGCAAACAATACAAATTACGCTCCAGCTTACGCAAAAGCTGCGTAAGTTTAACAACTTATAGAGACTCCCCTTAATTGGGTTGAGACTCACGGAGGCTGGCACTACTGATTCTATCTAAGTAGGTTATTGCTGGTTCACACTAGATAGATTAACTTTTAGGGACTGATTGAACCTTTTAGAGAAATTTTAAATCTTAGCCTTGCGATTGCCTTGCAGGTTGAGTTGTTGCTTGGTGAAATTTTTCAACCTCTCTAAGCATGTAGACGCTATTTGGATTTGTTTTAAGACTCCGGTTCAATTCCGGACATCTCCACCAATTATATTTATATCCTCCAAAAACTCCATATAATCAATATTTTTAAAGATTCAACAAAGAAAAAACATTTTTTTCTACCCTATTTCTACCTTTCCTTTATAAAACTTTGTAAATTAGATTATTTAGTCCAAACTAAAACGGAGCTTCAAACCAATAATCTGATTCATATTTAACTACATAGTCAAAAACTTCTTCTTTTAATTCAAACTCATCCATAAAATATTCTTTTGTATCTTCATCTAGGATATTTTCATAAAAATTCCTAAAATCTTCAATTGGATATTTAGCCCACTCATTGATAAACATCATAATCTTTTTTTGTAAAGAAAAAATCATTCCTTCTGGTATATAGTCATAATATTCATTTTTTAATAAAATATGTAAAAATTTATCTTTATATTTGTCTAATTCTTCAAAAAAATCTTCGTATTTCTCATAAACACCATTATCATATTTTTTTCCAAAGACATTTTTTTGATCCACTTATCTGACAAGACGCTCATTTTTTATTTTTTTCTTTTAATTTTTTTTGAAATTCTTTTCTTTTTTTTATATTTTCTTTTAACGCGTTAGATAATTTTTCGTTTTTATTATCTTTATCAGCATTAAAAACCATTAACTACTTATTTGGATTTGTTAAATCGTCTAAAGTAATTGGCTTGCTAATATCGTGCATTTCAGTTGGTTCTTCAACTGATGGTTCTGGATTAGTAGAGGCTCTTTTGGCTCTTTTTAAAGCAAGACGCTCTTTGCGCTTTGCTTCTTTCAGCATCGCCCTTTCACCACGCTTAGACTTATAATCATAATGAATACCCATGGCCGAGCCTCCTAAAACTAATTTAACTTAAAAAAATTATTCTTTTTTCAAGTTTACAGCAGATGGACCTTTTTTTCCATCCTCGATATCAAAAGTAAGTACATCTCCCTCGTCAAGATATCCTACTCCGGAATCTTTTACTGCTGACATGTGAACAAAAACGTCTTTTTCTTTATCATCGCGTTCAATAAATCCATAACCTTTGGATCCATTAAACCATTTTACTTTACCTTTTATACTCATTTTTACTCTCTTTTAAGTTGAAGCACTTTTGCTAATCAAAAATGCTTTACGCTATAAACAGATATATGACATTTTTGTCAATAATTCTACTTTCGATAAAATTACAAAATAAAAAAGTTAAATATTTCCCTCAATTTTAGAGCAATTTTCTTTATTTATTTTTTTATCAAAAGCTTGTTCTGTTTCTTTTTTTACAACCCAAACAAAAGATTTTTCATAGGTGTTGTCTTGAGCAACAGTCGTACATCTTTTTCCAAATTTTACTGAGTGAGTAGTGCAACTTGTTAAAGCTACTAAAGCAACCATAACAACAATAAGTGATATTTTTTTCATATAAAAAAAATAAATTTAAATAATGATTTTATTTTGCTTCAAAACGGACCTTTTCCAGGCAAAAAAATATAAAAAATTTGTAAAAACCTGATATAAATTTTAAAAGTCATAAATATGACCACATA
>JALRJW010000303.1 GCA_023268955.1 Aliarcobacter sp.
CGATCGCCGATATGGTGATCTCTAACGCTCAGAAACGCCTTCGTTCTGCGAAGAAAGTGGTTCGTAAAAAGGTGACTCAGGGGCCTGCGCTTCCTGGTAAATTGGCAGACTGTTCGGGTGCTGAAACCGAGCGTAGTGAGCTCTTCCTAGTGGAGGGTGACTCTGCGGGTGGTTCTGCAAAAGAGCTTAGTGAATTTATAGCAAAAAAAATGCATAAAGGGAAACTTCACCCAGCAACTTTGCCTTTTCAAGGTATTAGAATTGAAGTAAATGATGAATTAGGTGTTTTAGAAAGATTATTTGATTCAATTGAAAGCATTAAACCAAAAGATTGTGTTGTAGGTATTATTTCATTTCATTCTCTTGAAGATAGAATAGTTAAAAACTATTTTAAAAAATGGAGTAAATCTTGCATTTGTCCTAGTGATGCGTTTAGATGTACTTGTGGAAATAATCATGCTTTAGGAAAAGTGATAACTAGAAAACCTATAGTTCCAACAAATGCTGAAATAAGACAAAATCCAAGAAGTAGAAGTTCAAAATTAAGGGTGTTTAAATTTGATTAAAATCAATCATAAAAATGCATTGCTGATTGTTTTAGCAGTATTAGTTTTTGCGATAGTATTATATATTCCTAAAATATATTTAAGAAATAATATATATT
The DNA here is from genome assembly GCA_023268955.1 of Aliarcobacter sp. Taxonomy (GTDB): domain Bacteria; phylum Campylobacterota; class Campylobacteria; order Campylobacterales; family Arcobacteraceae; genus JALRJW01. The sequence continues at coordinate 665 of JALRJW010000303.1, forward strand.
ATATGAGTAAAGACATAAATAAAATGTATGCTCACTATATTTCATTGCAAGAAGAGAACAGATTTTTAGAACAACAACTTGAAGATATGAAATTTAAAAACCAAATTATTGACTCTTTACTTTTTAATCCATTAATTGAGGATAATCAAAACAAATGATAAGTTCCATTATAGATTTTAGTTTAAAAAAACCTATTTTAAATCATTTTTTACTCTTTTTCTTACTTATATTAGCTATTTTCTCATATTTCAAAATTCCAAAAGAAATTTTTCCTCCTTCATCTATGGATGCTGTTTCTATAAGTGGATATTACGCAGGAGCTAGTTCTGAAATACTTGATAAAATTGCTGTAAATGATATAGAAGATGAGCTTTTAGCTATGAGTAGTGCTGATAAAATATCTTCTACAATCAAAAATGGTATGTTTAGCATAATCGTTGAATTAAAAGATGGCTATGAAGCTTCAAATGAAGTTGATGAAGTTAAAGATATTATCACTAAAATAAAATCAAATTTACCAAGTGATATGGATGAACCAACTGTTAAGGCTATTGAACACTCTTTTCCTTTAATTACAGTTGCTGTTTATTCAAAAACAAATAACCATGATAGAGAATATTTGATTGAAGTAGCTAAAGATGTAAAATCTGAAGTAATGAAATTAAAAGATTTATCACAAGTGAATGTTTTTGGACAAAGTGATAAAGAGTTAAGAATAGTTTTTAATGATGAAAAAATCAAAGCCTATGGTTTGTTAAAAACAGATGTTATTAATCAAATCTCAAATTTAACTACTATTTTTCCTGCAGGAATTATTAAAGATACAACTAGACACTATTATTTATCAACTTTTAATGGTGAAAAAAATATTGATAATATTAAAAACACTATTATAAAAGTTTCAGGTCAAACTTTATACTTAAAAGATATTGCTGATGTTAGATTTACTTTGGGTGATGTTACTGATAAATCTCATTTTAACGCTAACACAAACATAGCTGTAAGTATAAATAAGGGAGTTAATGGTGATTCTATAGAGCTTGTAAAAGAGATTAAGAAAATTACAAAAGAGTTTTCTTTAAGATATCCACAACTTGAATTTGATACATATATTGATACATCAATTTGGATTAAAAATAGACTTAATACAGTTGTTTCAAATATTTTATTTGGATTAGGACTTTTGTTTTTAGCATTGTTTTTGTTTATTAATTTTAGAATTGCTTTAGTTGTTGCTATTGGAATTCCAACATCTTTTATGATTGGTTTGGTTTTTGCTGATTATTTAGGTTATAGTTTAAATATGCTCTCACTTTTAGGTGCTTTAATAGCCTTAGGTATGCTTGTTGATGAAGCTATTGTTGTTGGTGAAAATATCTATCGTCACATGGAAATGGGTAAAGATAAATTAACTGCTGCTAAAGATGGAGCTATTGAGATGTATCCTGCTGTTTTAACAGCAACAGCAACTACAATTTTTGCATTTTTGCCTATTTTACTTATGAGTGGTCAAACTGGAAAATTTATGCAAATACTTCCTATTATGATTACTATTTTGCTTTTAAGTTCACTTATTGAGGCATTTTTCTTTTTACCACTTCATGCAAAACAGATTTTAAAAGTAAGCAAAGAAGATAGAAAATCTCACAAAGTTTGGGATTTTAATTATAATCTTTATGGGAAAATATTAGAGCTATTTTTAAAAGGTAGATATTTAGCTATTGCTTTATTTATTGGTCTTATTTTAGCAGGAACTATAATACTTGGAAGTCAACAAAAGTTTAAATTTATGCCAACTTTTGACTCAACACAAGTTTATGTTTCAGGTTCAGTTGGAGTTGGAAAAGATATAAATCAAACTGAACAAATGGTTTATGCTTTAGAAAAGAAAATTATGAAAGAGTTAGATTTTGGAGTTACTGTTGATTCTGTAACTTCTGTAACTGGATTTAAACTAGACGGTAAAAATCAACCCCAATATGAGGAATTTTATTTTCAAATATTTGTAAATCTATATGAAAGAGCACCTCAAAATGTTTTTGAAATCTATGTAAATCCTTATTTGTCTCCTAAATATGATGACGAAAATATGAAAAGAACAATTTCAGCTCAAGAGGTTGAAAACAAATTAAAAGAGATTTTATCTAAAGATATAGAGTCAAAAAACTTTGAAGAATTAAAAGTATTTGTTCCTCAAACAGGTATTGTTAAAAATGATATTGAAATAGCTGTTTTTGGAGACAACCAAAAAGTAAGGGATGCAGTTAAAGTATTAAAAGATGCCTTATCAAATCTACAAGGTGTATCAAATGTTGCTGATGATGCTCTTATTGGAAATTATGAAATAAAATTTAAAGTAAATTCATATGGTCAAAATTTAGGAATAACAGAACAAGCTATTTTAAATGAATTAAGACCTTATTATATGAAGAGTTCATACTCTAAAATGTTCGATGAAAATGGAATAGTTGATGTTGTTTTTGAGAGTAAAAATAAAGATAGATTAAGCAGTTTAGAAAACTTTGAAATTACAACTTCAACAGGTTCAAAAGTTTTATTAAAAGATGTTGCCGAGTTTGTGAAAATTCCTTCATATTCTCAAATATTTAAAGAAGATTCAAACCAGATTATAAGTGTTACTGCATCTTTAACTGATGTGACTTCATCAGAGGTTTATGAGAAATTAAATGAAACATTAAAAGAGATTAGAAAAAATGTTTTTATTGAAATAAAAGGTGAA
>JALRJW010000198.1 GCA_023268955.1 Aliarcobacter sp.
TGATTTAAATCCTATTCCAATTATTGCAGATATTGAACTTAAAGATTTATACCCAGTAATCTCTACTAATATTAAGGTAGCTCAAGAGACTCCTTTAAGAGCTTTAATTCTAGATGATAAGAATTTATGGCACGTTGGTTCAATTAACATCAAGAGTAATGGTGGGGGATGTGATATATCAAGTCAAGCTTCAAACAATTATGAATTTGCCCAATTGATGGGACAAACTAAAGGTAAAGTTTACAAAAAAAATGATGTTTTAAGAATTAAAGCATCTGTTTATCATCCTATGGAAACAGGTCTTGTTTTTGGAAATAATGAATTTTACATAAACAGTATAAAAATCAAATCAAACAATCAATTAATTGCTAGTTTAAGAACTACAGCAGCAATTAGTGAAAACCCTAGATTAATACTTGAAAGTAAAAAAGATTTAAAAGATTTAAAAATAATTTTTAATGACACAGATGGTAATGAATTTAATCTGGAATTAAACTAATGAGAATTATTTTAAGTTTAATAACTTTTATAACTTTTTCTTTTTCTTTTGATTACAAATTAGAACCTATTAAAATAAATGACAATAGTTACTATTTTTATGGCAAAAAAGAGTATTTTTCTCCTACAAATGGAGGAAATATCTCTAACTCTGCTTTTATAATCACTAATAATTCAGTTATCTTAATAGACACAGGAACAACTGTTGAATATACAGAACAAGTAAAACAAGCTATAAAAAAAATCACTGATAAACCAATAAAATATATTATAAATACACATCATCATCCAGATCATTTCTTAGGTAATAACGCTTTTGATAAAGATGTTAAAATATTTGCCACATCATATACACATGAAGAGATAAAAAGTCATGGTGATTTATACATAACAAATATGGCTCATTTAATAAAGGATGCTTCTTATACAACTAGACTTAGAATTCCTACAGAGTTACTAGATAAAAAAAATATGAATTTTGATGGATATGAATTGGAATTTTATTATTTAAATGGTCATACAAAAGATGACTTAGTAATAGTAGATAAAAAAACTAAAACTATTTATGTTTCTGATTTAATTTTTAATGAAAGAGCTTTAGCAACTCCACATGCAGATTTTAAAAAATGGATAAAATCTTTAGAGTTTGTCAAAAACCTAGATTTCAAGATATTATTACCAGGTCATGGAAAGGTTGAATATTCAATAGATGTAATAGATGAAAATATTGAATACTTAAAATTTATTGACGAGTTATTAACAAATTCTGCCATTGAAGGTTTAGATATTTTTGAAATTATAAATGATACAGAAGTTCCTGAAAAGTTTAAAAAATATGCAATGTTTGAAGAAGAATTTGAAAGAACAATTATTAATCACTATCCAAAGTATGAAAGAAAAGTAAAAAAATAAATTTACTTTTCTTTATCAATTAAATTCTTAATATAATCAGTCATTAATCTAATACCATATCCACTTGCACCATATGGATTCACTCCCCATATTTCTCTTCTAAAAGCTGGACCTGCCATGTCAAAATGCAACCATTTTTTAATATTTTTCTTTTCAAAAAACTCTTTTAAAAACATCGCGCCAATCATTGAAGAAGCATTTTTATTTGCAGGAGAATTAACAATATCGGCAACATCACTTTTTAATCTGCCTTGCATATACCTATTTATTTCCATCAAAGAAACTAATTCACCACTGTTTTTTGAAGATTTTTGAATATCTTTGATTATTTTTTTGTTTTCACTTATAATTACAGAACTATAACCACCAAAACAATTTATACTTGCCCCAGTTAAAGTTGCAAAATCAAATATATAATCAAAATCTTTTATGTATTGATTCGCATATAAAATGCAATCAGCTAAAACTAATCTTCCCTCAGCATCTGTATTTGTAATCTCTACAAATTTATCTCCAATTTTTATTACATCTCCAGGAACAAGAGCAGATGAATCTAACATATTTTCAACGGCACCTACAACACAATGAACTTCAATTGGTAACTTTAATTCACTGATTGTTTTTATAATTCCCATTGCAGTGATAGCACCTGCTTTATCACATTTCATAGAAACCATTCCATCACCTCTTTTTAAAGACATTCCTCCAGTATCATAAGTTACACCTTTACCTAGTAAAACAATTGTTTTTTGAGTATCTTTAGGTTTATAATTTAGATGGATTAATTTAGCTTTATTAACAGAAGCTTTAGAAACAGCATTAATAGCATTTAAACCCATTTTTTCTAAATCCGTTTCTTCATATACTGTACATGATAAATCTTCTATTTTAGATAGATTAAGTGCATCTAAAGCCATGCTATTTGGATAGTAATCTTGAGGGGGCGTATTAACTATATCTCTAGCAAAATTTACATTATCGCAAATGATTTTTGTCTCTTCTAAAATCGTGATTAATTCTTTATATTTTTCTTTATAATCAAAACAAGACAAACTAACTTCTAATTCATTTTCTGTTTTCTTACTATATTTCAAAAACTTATAACTTCCTAAAAGAAAACCTTCCGTTATTGCTTGTAAATTTAATATATCATCATTAAAAACTAAATTCATTTTTAAAGATTTAATCTTATACTTTGATAGTTCTCTAGCCAAATTACTAAAACTAATCTTCAGATCTTCATTTTTTGTTTTTTTGATACATAGATAAATTTTCTTATTTTCAAAATTAAAATAGAATTTATTTTTATGAAAATATGTATCGTTTTGTAAAATTGAATTATTTTCAATTTTATTAATATTTTTAAAAATAATTAGTTCGTATGTAGAAATAATATCTTGTAATTTTTTTGTTGTAAGTAATATATTCATTACATATTGTATAAAAAGAAAGTATAAACTTTCTTTTTATAGTGTAGTTTTAGTTTTTATTTAAACAGTTTAAGTCAGAAAATGCAGTTTCAAGTCTAGCAATCATAGTTTCTTGTCCAGCTCTTAACCATTTTCTAGGATCATAATAAGATTTATTAGGTTTATCTTCACCTTCAGGGTTACCAATTTGACCTTGTAAATAACCTTTATATTTAGCTTCGTAAGCTCTAACACCATCCCAAGTTGCCCATTGAGTATCTGTATCAATATTCATTTTAATTACACCATAATCAATAGCTTCTCTAATTTCACTTAATAATGAACCAGAACCACCATGGAATACAAAATCAACTGGCTGAGCATCTGTTGAGTGTTTTTGGCTAATAAATTTTTGAGAGTTATCTAAAATTTTTGGACTTAATACAACATTACCTGGTTTATAAACACCATGAACATTACCAAAACTAGCAGCAACTGTAAAGTTTTCTCCAACTTTACTTAACTCTTCATAAGCATAATTAACTTCTTCAGGTTGTGTATATAAAAGTGCATTATCTACATCAGTGTTATCAACACCATCTTCTTCTCCACCTGTAATTCCAAGTTCAATTTCAATCATCATGTCAATTTTGTTCATGATTTCAAAATATTCAACACAAGTAGAGATATTTTCTTCTAAGCTTTCTTCACTTAAATCTAACATATGAGAAGTAAATAATGGTCTTCCAGTAACAGCATAGTGCTTAGCACCTGCATCTAACAATCCATCAATCCAAGGTAATAATTTTCTTGCGGCATGATCTGTATGTAAAATAACAGGAACCCCATACTCAGAAGCCATAGTATGAACGTGATTAGCTCCACTAATTGCACCTAAAACAGCAGCATGATTTGATTTTAAACTCTTACCTGCATAAAATCCTGCTCCACCATTTGAAAATTGAATAATAACTGGTGAATTTACTTTTGCAGCTGCTTCTAATACAGCATTAATAGAATCAGTTCCTACAACATTAACAGCAGGAATTGCAAATTTATTCTCTTTTGCATAAGCAAATAACTTTTTAGCTTCACTTCCTGTTAAAACACCAGGATTAACAACATTTAATACACCCAAGGTTTATCTCCT
>JALRJW010000276.1 GCA_023268955.1 Aliarcobacter sp.
TTTCTTTTATCTTCAACAACGTAATAACAGAACCCTTCTTTATCACTTCTTCCAACTCTACCTCTTAATTGATGTAAATCAGCAATACCAAATCTATCAGCACCATCAATGATAATTGAGTTTGCATTTGGTAAATGAAGTCCTGATTCAACAATACTTGTAGCAAGTAAAATATCAAACTCTTTGTTTTCAAAAGCTTCAATTATTTTTTCAGCAGCATCTGGTTTAATTTGAGAGTGAATAATCTCAATTCTAATATTTGGGATAATCTCTTGTATATCTTTTTTCTTAGCTTCAATTGAAGCGATATTGTTATGAACATAAAATAACTGTCCACCCCTTCTTTTTTCCCTTAAAACAATCTCTTTAATTAGTTTATCATCATACTCTTTTACATAAGTTCTTACACCTAATCTTTCACTAGGTGGCGTTAAAAGTGAACTCATACCTTTTAATTTTGATAAAGCTAGATTTAGTGTTCTTGGAATTGGAGTTGCACTCATTGAGAAAATATGAACATCTTCTCTTAGTTCTTTTAATTTCTCTTTTTGTTTTACACCAAATTTATGCTCTTCATCAATCACAACTAGTGCTAAATCATTTGTTTTAACACTAAGTAAAGAGTGTGTTCCAATAACAACTTTTAAAGAACCATCTAATAACTCTTTTTTAATAGCTGTTTTTTCTTTTGCACTTGTTTTACCATCAAGTTTAGCAACTCTAATTCCGTACTTTTGGAATCTTTTTTGTATTCCATGATAATGTTGCGAAGCTAAAAGAGTTGTAGGACATACAAACAAGCACTGATGATTATCTAAAACAACCGAAAGCATTGCGTTCATAGCAACTTCAGTTTTCCCAAAACCAACATCACCACTCAAAAGTCTATCCATAACTCTACCTGAACTTAAATCAGCAAATATCTCCTTGATACTTCTATTTTGATCTTTCGTGTATTCAAAACCAGCGTCATTTTTAAAGTTTTCTAGCTCTTTTTTATTTGTATTTATTTGTATACCATTAACTAGCTCCCTAGCAGCTGCAAGTTTGATAATATCATTTGCAATAGCAAAAAGTTTCTCTTTAACTTTATCTTTTAGTTTGGCAAAACTTCCTTTTCCTAACTTATCAACAACAGCATAAGATGACCCATCAGCAACATATCTATCTATTAAATCAAGGTTTTCAACAGGGAGTAAAAGCTTATCATCTCCTGCATACATCAATACAACAAAATCTCTTTTTGCACCCATAACAGTAATAGGCTCAATTCCTTTGTATTGACCAATTCCATGTTGTTCATGAACTACAAAATCATTTAAGCAAAGTTCATCAATTACAAGTTTTACTTTTTTCTTTCTTCTTTTTTTAACTTCTTTATTAAGTGATATTATTACTTCATCTTTTCCTAAAAGATTAATAATATAATCTTCAAAAAGATATTTGATTTTTTGATTTGCTAAATCAAAATCATTTGCTTTTAGTTTTGCTTCACTAGCACTAATAATTGTGATTTTTTTATCAGAATGAAAAGTTAAAAACTCTTGAATATTTGGAATGACAATAATTAAAACGAAGTTTGTTAAATTTCATTCCAAATCCAAAGGATATTCCTGAAAAATTTCTTTGCTCCAATATTCTTAATTCCTCAGATCTTCTGAAACTAAAACCTAACTGCATC
>JALRJW010000279.1 GCA_023268955.1 Aliarcobacter sp.
TGGTACTGATGCTTTGAATTATAATTTACTAACTACAACTACAATCACAACGGCAAGTATTTTTGAAAATAAAGTAACCTCAGATTATGATTCTGAAATTAATATTCAGGGTGAAATTGATACTATTTCACAATTAGATGATCAATTAAAAAAGAAAAATAATGATCTTAATATTAATAAAACCAGTTTTAATAGTACAAATACAATAGAAGTAATAGGAAATGGGATTAATTTACCTACTGATAAGATTCAAGGATTTTAAATAAATGAAGCAATTAAATAAAATAATCTTATTGTCTTTCTTGACTTCATCATTACTTTTTAGTGATACTTCTCCAAATATTGGAGATATTGAAAAAGAAATCCCAAAGTTAAATCTAGAAAAAAAGAAATCTTCAATACCACAATTTGAAGAAAAAAAACAAAACATAGTTTCTGGGAATGAAAGCGAAAAAACAGTATTCATAAAAAATATTACTTTCATAGGAAATAGTTATTTTAATGACAAATCTTTGTTATATTATTCAAGAAATTATATAAACAAAAACTTAACTTTTAACCAAATCATGGAATTAACTTCCGTTATTACTCAACAATATAGAAAAAAAGGATACTTTGTAGCAAGTGCATATATTCCCAAACAATCTATAAAAGATGGTAATCTAAAAATTGCGATTGTTGAAGGTAGCTATGGTAAGTTTGATATAGATAATGATTCACTTGTAAATAAAAACATCATTAAAAATATATTTAATAAAGTGAAAAAATACGATGACATAATCTCAATAAAAAATCTCCAAAGAGCAATGTTACTAGTAAACGATACACCAGGAGTAGTTATTACAAAAGCAAGAATGAGAGCTGGTGAAGAAGTAGGTACTTCAGACTTTAGTTTCATAACACGAAAAACAAATCAATATGATGGTTACTATCTGATTGATAATGCAGGAAGTAGATATACAGGTGAATATAGATTAATTTTAGGTTTAAATATTAATTCTCCTTTTAAAATTGGTGATAAATTCTCATTATCTGGATTAGTTTCAAATGAAACAAATCTTACAAATGCAAGATTAGCATATAGTTTACCTTTAAATTCAAATGGATTAAGAAGTGAAATTTCATATTCACAAACAGACTATTCTTTAGCTAAAGAATACAAAGATCTAGAAGCAAAAGGTTCTGCTAAAACTTTAGGTATAGCTTTTAGTTATCCTATAATAAGAAGTGAATCAGAAAATTTATACTTTAAAACTGGTATCGCTAGAAAACAACTAAAAGATGAACAATTAAATTCAATAAATGATTCAAAAAAAGCAACAATATTTAATTTAGGTCTACAATACAATACATCATATTTACTTTACAATCTAAAATCAAAAGATAATATAGGAATCAACTTCACTAACGGTGATTTGAATGGTTCATACAATAAAATATCTCTTGATTTAGAAAAAGATACTCAGATTAATGAAAAAATATCCCTTGAATCATCTTTATCTTTACAATATTCTATTGATAATAGAAACTTAGATGGAAGTGAGGATTTTTCTATTGGTGGACAAAATGGAGTTAAATTATACCCATCAAGTGAATTAAGTGCAGAAAATGGTTATTTAGTTAATATTGAAGCAAAATATAAATTACCTTCTATTTATTCAGTTAACACTAGTTTAGGTTTATTTTATGATATAGGAAGGGTTTACATGGCAGAGAAAACTAGTGATTTTCAAGCTAGAATCCTACAAGATGCAGGAATTGGTTTTTATACCTATTATAGAGATTTTTTTGGTCAAATTCAAATTGCTTGGAGACTAAATGATGAAGAAATAACAAGTGAACCAAATAGAAATAGTAAAATACTTTTCCAAACTGGAATGATATTTTAAAATAAAATATTTCAAAATGAAATATTTTTACTTCCTAAAGAAAAAACTCGCTAAAATTTCCACATATAAAAAATAAACCATCAAATAGGAAAAATTTATGGATGATAATCAAAAAAAATCACTAGAATTAGCAATAAAACAAATTGACAAAACGTTTGGTAAAGGTACTTTAATTAGACTTGGGGATAAAGAAGTTATTCCAACTGAATCTATATCTACAGGTTCTTTAGGACTTGATTTAGCTTTAGGTGTTGGAGGAATTCCAAAGGGTAGAGTTATTGAAATCTATGGACCTGAGTCTTCAGGTAAAACAACTCTTACACTTCATGCAATTGCTGAGTGTCAAAAAGCGGGCGGTGTTTGTGCGTTTATTGATGCAGAACATGCTTTAGATGTAGTTTATGCTAAAAATTTAGGTGTAGATACTGATAACTTACTTGTTTCTCAACCAGATTTTGGAGAACAAGCTTTAGAAATTCTTGAAACTGTTATTAGATCAGGTGCTGTTAATTTAATCGTTGTTGACTCAGTTGCTGCATTAACTCCAAAAGTTGAGATTGATGGAGATATGGATGACCAACAAGTTGGTGTTCAAGCTAGACTTATGAGTAAAGCTCTTAGAAAAATAACTGGTTTATTAAATAAAATGAACTGTACAGTTATTTTCATCAATCAAATCAGAATGAAAATTGGTATGACAGGTTATGGAAGTCCTGAAACAACAACAGGTGGAAATGCACTTAAATTCTACTCTTCAGTTAGACTTGACATTAGAAGAATTGCAACTTTAAAACAAGGTGAAAATTCGATTGGAAATAGAGTTAAAGTTAAAGTTGTAAAAAACAAAGTTGCAGCACCATTTAAACAAGCTGAATTTGATATTATGTTTGGAGAAGGTATTTCTAAAACTGGTGAATTAGTTGATTATGGTGTTAAACTTGACATTGTTGATAAAGCAGGAGCTTGGTTTAGCTACGGTGATTCAAAAATTGGTCAAGGTAAAGAAAATGCTAAAGTATTCTTAAAAGACAATCCTGAAATTGCAAAAGAAATTGAAGGAAAAATTTTAGAAGCAATGGGTATGAACGATTCTATAATCCAAGGTGAAGTAGAAAATGAATCAGAAGAAGAATTTGACGAATAAGATATAAAGAAATATCAAAAAACTCTCACTATATGCAAGAAGATTTCCTTCTTGCAGAAACTACAAAAAACACTCTTTTAACACAAAAGCTTTAAGCAAACAAAATTTAGATATAATCAGCGCAATTATAGAAAAATATATTTAGGAGACCTACGTGGTATTTATTGATAACGTATACGCAGATGAAGTATTAGATTCAAGAGGAAATCCTACAGTTAGAGCAACTGTAATCTTAAGTGATGGAACAAAAGAAAGTGCAATCGTTCCAAGTGGTGCTTCAACAGGTAAAAGAGAAGCATTAGAATTAAGAGATGGTGACAATAGATTTTTAGGTAAAGGTGTTTTAAAAGCAGTTGAAAATGTAAACACTGTAATCGCAAATGAATTAATTGGTTTAAGTCCATTTAATCAAGCAGAAGTTGATGCAACTATGAAAGATATTGATGGTACTCACAACTATTCAAACTTAGGTGCAAATGCTGTTTTAGGTGTATCTATGGCAGTTGCTAGAGCAGCAGCTAGTTCATTAAAAATGCCTCTATACAGATATTTAGGTGGAGCAAATGCAATAGTTATGCCTGTTCCTATGTTTAATATCATCAATGGTGGAGAACATGCAAACAATTCTGTAGATTTCCAAGAATATATGGTTATGCCTGTTGGATTTGAGAATTTCAATGAAGGTTTAAGAGCTGTTGCTGAAGTTTATCAACACTTAAAAAAAGTTATTGATAAAATGGGAGAATCAACTGCTGTTGGTGATGAGGGTGGATTTGCTCCAAACTTAAAATCAAACGAAGAACCAATCTCTGTAATCATGAAAGCAATTGAGAAAGCTGGATACAAAGCAGGTGAGCAAATTGCAATTGCACTTGATGTTGCAGCTTCTGAGTTAATCAACGATGAAGGTAAATATGAATTAAAAGGTGAAGGAAGAACTCTAACTTCAGCTGAGTTAGTAGACTACTACGCTGACCTTTGTGCAAAATATCCTATCGTATCTATTGAAGATGGATTAAGTGAAGATGATTGGGATGGATGGAAAATCTTAACTGACAAAATTGGTAAAAAAGTTCAATTAGTTGGAGATGATTTATTTGTTACTAATGCATCAATTTTAGCAGAAGGAATTGCAAAAGGAATTGCTAACGCTGTTTTAATCAAACCAAATCAAATTGGTTCAGTTTCTGAAACTATGCAAACTATTAGATTAGCTCAAAGAAACAACTACAACTGTGTAATGTCTCACAGATCAGGTGAATCAGAAGATGCATTTATCGCTGATTTTGCAGTTGCTTTAAACTGTGGTCAAATCAAAACTGGTTCAACAGCTAGATCTGATAGAATCGCTAAATACAATAGATTATTAGAAATCGGTTCTGAAATTGGATATGCTGAATATTTAGGAAAACAACCTTTCTCTAAATAATTTAAATGCCTAGAACAAAAAGAAACACATCAACTAAAAAATTCATCGTAATTGCAATAAGTTCTATTGCTTTTACGATGTTTCTTAGCTATCATGTTTCTATTATTTTGTTTGGTGAAAACTCTTTGGAAGTTTATTCGGATTTAAAAGATAAAAAAGTTTATCTTGAAAATGAGATTCTTAGACTTCAAAAAGAGAATGCCAATCTACAAAAAGAGTATTTTGAACTAAAAAACCTGGAGCCTGAACAATGAAAAAACTATCTTTAATTACTCTATCTTTATTTGCAGCAATTTCATTAGAAGCAAGGGAAAACCCCTTTGTATCTACTAATGCCTATGAAGAAGAGAAAGCTAGAATTATTGAACAAAATGCTATTGATGCTCAAGCAGCTCAATCAGAAGCATACATAAAAGAGATGCAAAAAATGATGGAAAGCATCAGACCTGATGGAACTTTACCTGAAAAAAAACCAGTAGTTCAAGAACCTAAAAAAGAAATTGTTACTAAAGATGAAATAAAAGAGCTTCTTAAAAATGTTGAAAAACAAAATGCTGTTAAAACTCAACAAATTGTAAAAAAAGAACTTGAAAAAGCTAAAGAAGATCAAACTACAAAAGAAGTTGTTTTTGTTAAACCAAGAACTGATATTCAAGTTGAAGACAAAACAATCAAACCTTTACCTTATGTAGAAATTTCATACAATGATAATTCTTTATCAATTAATACAAATTATGAGATGAAAAAAAGCTTTAATCTTGAAAGTGAAAATAAAATTATAGTTGATTTTGAAGCTACTAAGAAATTTACTACTAAGAAAAATGAATTATCAAGTGAAAATTTTAAAACAGTAGTAATTGGTAATCACCAAGAAAAAAACTTCTTTAGGGTAGTTGTTAAAACTTCAAACAAACCATCTTCTTATAAAATCTCTAAAGAAAATGGTTCAGTAAAAATCTCAAACTAATTTTTTAGTTTTTTCTTTATTATTAATTAGAGTAGATAATACTCTAATTATTAACATAACAATCAATACTTCTAATATTGCTGCTAAGATAAATGCATAATAAAACTCTTGGGTAATCGAATGATTATTGTAAGCAATTGTAGTAACTGCGATTAAAAGTGTTAATGGCATAGAATGAGAAAGTCCAAGCATATAAAACTTATTTAAGCCTAAATCTTTTATAAACAATGCTGAAGCTACAAACCTTATAGCAATCATTGCTATTACAACTAAAAATGCTTTTTTAACTAATTCAATATCCAATATAGCCTCAATTTCTATGGATGCACCAACAGAAATAAAGAAAATAGGAACTAACCAACCAAATCCAAAGTGTTCTAATTTATGAGGTAATTGCTTATTATGTTCTTCAAAGAATGTTGTAATAAACATACCTGCAATAAATGCTCCAAATGCAACCTCTAAATGCAAGTAAAGCATAACTGTAATCATTAAAAAGAATATCGCCATAGAAATTCTAATATCTTGTTCTTGATGATCATTTTCAGGCATAAGATAATGTTTAATTTCAGGATACCACCAAACAAAATTATGGAACAATTTATAAACAATAAACATAGCTACAAGGAATGATACAAACAAAATCATAGCTTTATAAAATTCGTAATTTAATCCGAATTCTAAAGCAGCTGAAACTGCTGTAAGTGCAAAAATTGATACGATTTCTCCAATCAATCCAACAATTATTGCAAGTCTAATCCACTCAACATCACCATACTCTTTTTTTAGTGCTGCCAAAATTCCAATTGAAATTAATGGTAATACAACAATGAATATTTTCCCTAAATCAAGATATAAAGCTATAACTGTCGATAGTGAGAATAAAACAACGTTATATAGTATTGATTTACGTAATAAAGTTGGAGTAATATTTAATATCTTTTTTAAGTCAACTTCAAGTCCAGCTAAAAACATCAAGTATAAAAAACCTAGTTCTGCAACAAGATGCAATATTGCATGCTCAGTTATAAAAGCAAAATATGCAGCAATAGCACCAAGTATTATTTCTAAAGGGATAGTAGGAAGTTTTGTAAACTTACTTAATAATGGCGAAGAGAATATAATCAATGATAAGGATATAATTATTAATATTTCTTCACTCATTTTAGTACCTATTTATTTTTTGTATTATCTAGTTTTGCAGTCTAAAGCAATTTCATAACCTAAAGCTTCAATTGCATCAATATCTGCTTGAGCTGAATTTCCAGCAGTTGTTAAATAATCCCCAACAACAACCGCATTAGCACCATGTTTAAATACGTTATATTGGTCTTCACCAAACATAACTTCTCTACCACCACCAAAAGCACCTGCTTGCACTGCTTGTGCTGCTAATCCTTGTTGCCCAATTGCTGCTTGTCTATTAATTTCATCTAATACATATGATTGGTATGGATTGTAAAACTGAGATATGTTTGGCCCCTTCGCAGCTTG
>JALRJW010000292.1 GCA_023268955.1 Aliarcobacter sp.
TCTACGACGATGAGCTAAATTGCCTTGAAGAGTCTGCATCAGCGTCTGACAATGAAAGTCTCTTCATATCAAGCGCGGGAACATATTACCTTCATGTTTTTGGCTACGATGGTGCTGAAGCCAATTACAGCTATTAGAAGAGCTAAAGTTATTATTGATATGGGTAATTCAAAAATTGCAAAAGCTTATATTAAATTAGATAAACAAATTGACACAGCTGTTGCTAAACCGTTTATTGAAAAACTTGCGAAAGTTGAAGATATTGAGTTTGTTGAAGCTAAAGTTGAGAATTCTATTACAGATGTTTCAAACAACTTAGAAGTTTATCTTCCAACTAGTGAAATTGATATGAGTCCAATTATTGATAAACTTACAAAACAAAAAGAGAAAACTCAAAAAGAGTTTGATAAACTAAATGGAATGTTATCAAACGAAAGATTTGTTGCTAACGCACCTGCAAATGTTATTGAAGAAAATAGAAAAGCATTGGCAGAAGTTAGCTCTAGACTTGAAAAAATTGAAAATGAATTAAAAGCTATTTCTTAATAGCTTTTAATGTTTTATTATGAAAAAGCTATTTTTCATATCAATAGCAGCAGCAACTGCTTTAAGCTTTACAGCTTGCACTCAAGATACCTTCAACAAAAATACCTTTAAAAGTATTGTTCAAACAAATTCAGCAGCTCAAATTGTTGAATACAAAGAAAATATTTTAAAACATCTTTTAGAGTATAAAGAGATTTTAAATGAAAAAAATCCAACAGCTTACAATAAAGTTTTGCAACAAGAGATAAGAACTCAAATAAAAAATGAGCAAAACTATATAAATATAGTTCAAGATAAGAAAAAGTTGGTTCATTTTGATGATTATTTTCATTACGCTTTTTTGCAAACAGAAGTTAAGAATAGAAATGATTTTTTGATTCTTGGAATTTATAAATTAATATATGATTCATATAATTTACATGAAAAACATAAATTTACAGCTATTTCATATG
Organism: Aliarcobacter sp.; assembly: GCA_023268955.1. GTDB lineage: Bacteria > Campylobacterota > Campylobacteria > Campylobacterales > Arcobacteraceae > JALRJW01. The sequence goes on from JALRJW010000292.1 coordinate 999, forward strand.
ATTCAAATAAGTTATTAAAACTTCACAAATATCTTCAAATAATTTCTTGGAAAGTTAGAAATCTAAAAGATAATCAAAATAAATATTTATTTGTTACTTGGCAAAAAGAGTGGCAATTAAAACTAGAGAATGAATTTAAAGGTGATTTTAACATACTTAAAAAATATGAACATTCTAAAGATGGTGAAACAATCCTAGGACAATCATATTTTGCCTTTGAAGTTCTTATTGAAAAGATGCTTTTAGATGTTGAATATTCACTTATTAAAGTAAATATAGAGCCACAAAAAATAGGTTTTGATGTGGCTAAGACTTTCTTATTCTTATAATTTTATATAGTAAGCATATGAAAAATTAAGCATTTTCCATATGTCTTACTTTATGAGTTAATGTATATAAAACAGGTAAATATATTAAATTTAAAATAGTTCCCCACGCTAATCCAAATCCTAAAGCTATTGCAATTGGTTGGAAAATTACAGCTTCACCTGCTGGGAAGAAAATAAGTGTACTCATTCCTATTAGTGTCGTTACTGTTGTAATAATAATAGGTCTGAATCTTTTTGTTGCCCTTGAAAATATCTCTTCTAGTGTTTTTGCTTTTTTTAGATATGTCATCATAATAATTCCATCATTAATTACAACTCCTGCTAATCCTAAAGCACCAATAAGTGAAGGCATAGATAGATTTAATCCCATGATTTGATGACCGATTAAAACCCCTAAAAGTGAAAAAGGAATTACACTCATTACTATGAAAGTTTCTCTAAATGAATTAAATAAATAAAGCATAGAAAGCATAATTAAAACTAAAGCTAATGCGGTTGCATAAAGCATATCTCTTTTTAGTTCTGCTTTTTTCTCAGCTTCTCCTTTAAATGTTAATTTAACCCCATCTTTTTTGATTTTTTCAATTAAAGGCGTTAATTTTTCTTGGGCTTCACCTGCAGTGATAATATCTGGATTTACATTTGCAAAAACATAGAAGTTTTTAATTCCTTCATCTTTGATAAGTTGTTCAAATGCTCTAACGGAATTTAATTCAACAACTTCATGAAGAACTACAAAAGTTCCATCATTTAGAGGAATTCTTGTATTTTTAAAGTTCTCAAAATCATCTTTTTTAGCTGATTTAATCTTGATGTCAAGTAACTCTTTTTCATCAAAAGATACAGCTTTTTTCTTTGATAAATATAGATTTGATAAATAATTTCCTATAAATTGTTCTGTTAATCCTAAAGACTCTCCATAAGGATTAACTTTTAATTTAATCTCATCAATACCAAATTT
>JALRJW010000175.1 GCA_023268955.1 Aliarcobacter sp.
CCATTCCATTTTTTGCTTTTATGAAAAATGACGAAAAGGAACGAATTGTGCACGCAATAAATAAATACAAATAATATGAAAAATATTTTATTAATTGGACTAGGTAATATAGGTAAAGTTCACTTTAAGAATTTATCCAAATTTAAAAGCGAGCTTAGATTCACTTTTTATATTTTTAGTTGTAAGTTTAATTCCAATAATTTTATTTTCAAAATATAAAATAAAAGAAATTCAAATTATAGATAATTCAACTAATAATGCAAATAAAACTAAAACCTCTTTTTTTAATAAACTATTTCAATACTTTAAAAACAATCAAAAAAACAAAACTCTGATGCTTGCATTTTTATTCAATAACAGTGCAAATGCTTTGAGTGCAACTATGTTTATATTATATGTTGAACATATCTTAAATTTAAAAGATGATTTAGGACTATTTTTAATAATCTATTTTTTAAGTGCTGTTTTGGCTTTTCCTTTTTGGTTAAAGTTATCATCAAAAATCTCAAAAAGTAATACATGGATAATATCTATTTTAATATCATGTATAGCATTTGCAAGTGTTGTTTTTTTAGATGAAGGGGATAAAACTTTATACATAATTATATGCATAATTACAGGTTTTTGTTTGTCATGTGATATGGCAATACCTAGTTCTATTCAAGCTGATATTGCAAAAAAACTCGATGAAATCAGAGATGTATTATTTGGCTTTTGGGCTATGATTACTAAACTAGCATTAGCTCTTGGAGTTTTAATCTCTTTTTCACTTCTATACGTTACATCTTATGAACAATCTGATTTAAATCTTACAAGCTCTTATGCAATCATATTTTTATACTGTTTACTTCCAATTGCTTTTAAATTTATTGCTATTTATTTCATAAATCAATTCAAAAGTATGAAGTAACATTTATAGCATACTAATAAACTTATATTAAAACTATAATCTATAATGGTGAAAAAGTTAATTAGAATAGTTTTATATATAGTAATTTTTATTTCTTTTCAAAATTTTACCTTTGCTTCAACAAAATTTTTTCCTCAATATGTGGATAAAGATTTGTTTTCAGGCAAATGGTATGAAATAGCTAGAACATATAATAGTTTTCAAAAAAATTGCAAAGACTCTTATGTTGAGTATATTTTAAATGAACAAAATTATGAAATAAGAAATATTTGCACTTCAGCAATTGATGATACAATTATAAATTACAATGGCATTGGAAAATCAGCAAAAGAGAATAAAACTAATTTTTCAAAAATTAATATGACTTATTTTTATATTTTTTCAAAAGAGTATCAGGTTATTTACAATGACGATTATAAATATGCAGTTGTAAGTGATGATAATTTTGAAAATATATGGATTATGTCTAGAAACAAAAATATTGATGATGAAAAATTAAATGAAATTTTACTATTTCTAAAAAAACATATTAATACAGAAAAATTAATATATGAAAATCGAGGTTAAAAATGAATATTGCTGTTTTAGGTGCTGGTATTTCTGGATTAGGAAGTGCTTATTTACTTTCAAAAAAACATACTGTTGATTTATATGAAAAAGAAAACAGATTAGGTGGACATGC
>JALRJW010000211.1 GCA_023268955.1 Aliarcobacter sp.
TTCTAAGATTTCTTTACGTTCTGAAAATCAAAATAAGGTTGTAAATTATTTGTATAAAAATAAAGACTCATCATTTTCAAAAATTCATATACAGGATCTTTTAGATGTATCAGTTTCTGTTCTTGAAAACCTTGTAAAGAAGAATATTTTGTTAAAAAATAGAGTTCCTGTTAAAAGAATATCTAATTCTACTGAAACATCAATAAAGGAATTAGTACTTTCAGATTCTCAAAAAGCTGCCTTAAATGGTATAAAAAAATCCTTCTTAGTAAATAATGTTGTAAATCTTTTAGGTATTACTTCATCAGGTAAAACAGAAATATATGTTAACCTTATAAAAGAAGAAATTAGCAAAGGAAATAGTGCTCTTCTTATGGTCCCCGAAATTGCATTAACAACTCAATTAAGTTTACGTTTATCAAGTTATTTTCCAAGTAACTTGATAGTTTACCACTCCTCAATTTCTCCAAAGTGTTTAGGTAGGCTTTTTTTATATATTTGATAAAGGAATTTTATGTCTGCTAAAGAATTAAAAGCTAAGATTATTTTAGTTAAAGAACCTATTGTTAAAAAAACTTCTACTTTTGTAGGTAAAAAAAATACACAAGGTCCTAAAAAAATTGTTACAACTAAAGATTGTTATAAGAGACAATAAGCAAATTTTATTATTTGTTTTTTTCTAATATTTTTATATACTCTTCTGCTTCCATAATTTGTTGATCTCTTGCTATATATAGCCATTTAAGAGCAATTTCTTTTTCTTTAGCTTCAAGATTTTCATATCCTTTACCTTTTCCTGTTGCTAATAAAATAGAATAGGCTCTAATTCCATCTTTACTTCCATTAATTGCAGACTTTTCTAACCAATAAGCTGCTTTATCAATATCCCTTTGAATAATTAAACCTTTTTCATAATTAATACCAAGTTCATATTGAGCTCTTTGATCATTAAGATTTGCAGCTTCAATTACATATTTTAATGCCTCTTTTTTATCTTTTGTTACACCAAAACCTTGTTCATATAAATTAGATAAATTAATTAGTGCTGTAGTATTACCTTTTTTAGCAAGTTTATCCCAAATCTCTTTAGCTTCATCAAATTGGCCCATTTTATACAATGCATAGGCTTTTAAATTATCAACTGCTTCTTTAGCATTTTTATCTTCGGCTAATAAATTAGAATTTATTATTCCTAAAAATAGTAATAGAAATACTTTTTTATACATAATAATCCTTTAATCAATAGATTCTATTATGATTTTACCACACACTTCTTTTGTTTCATTAATTAAGAATTTTGATTTTGAGTATTTATCTTGAATAAAAACATTAAATTTCATATTTTTCATTGTAAATATTCTACATTTATCAGATTCATAGATAAATAACATTTTACCATTACAAATTCTTCTAAAATCTTCAATAGTCTTGAATTTTAATAAACCTATATATTTGTCTTTTTTTGTTTTAACAATGCAATGAGTTAGAGTATTGTGTTTTGTAGATAAGTTAAAGTTGTTATCAGCAAATAAAGTTGCTGATAACATTAATAGAAGTATTTTAGTTTCTAGCTTCAAGGATTTCGATTGATACTATTTTATCACCTTGTCTAATAGCATCTAATACATCAAAACTTTCAGAATCATTAGCTTCAATACCACCAAAAACAGTATGACCACCATCTAAATGTGGGCATGGAACAAAACAAATGAAAAATTGACTTCCACCTGTATTTTTACCTGCATGAGCCATAGATAAACTTCCTCTGTTATGAACTTGTTTTTCAGCTTTTGTTTCACATTCAATTGCCCATCCTGGATTTCCCATACCTGAACCATCTGGACATCCACCTTGCGCCATGAAACCTGGAATAACTCTATGAAAATTTAATCCATTATAAAAACCATCTTTTGCTAATGTTGCAAAGTTTGCAACAGTATTTGGTGTTTCTTCATTGAAAAGTTTGATTATAATTTCACCTTTTTGAGTAGTGAATTTTGCATAATTAAATTTTGCTAATTCTTCTTTTGTATAATCATATTTTTTTAATTCTCTTTTTCCAAATCCAAACAATGTTTATCCTTTATATTAATTTTTGCCAATTATATCAATTTTAGGTGTAAGATAGTTTAATTTAACTAGATTTTGCGTAACTTCTTTAAAAACTGGAACAGCAGAGTGGGATGCATAGTAGTAATACCAATATTTACCTGTAGAAATAGGTTCAAATACCGATACTCCTATTGTATATGAATTTTCATCATCATTTACAAAACCAAAGAATGATGAAATATATCTTCTTAAATATTTACCACCCCTTGCAATTTGCGCTGTTCCTGTTTTACCACCAACTTCTAGACCATCAATTTTTGCTTCAGTTCCTGTTCCTTCATCAACAGTTTTTATTAGTAATCGTTTAATTTCCTCTGCAGTTTCTTTACTTATAACTTGGTCTTTGATTTCTTCATCATCTTTTAAATATTTCTTACCATTATGTAAAACATAATCAACAACTTTTGGTGTAGAAATATAACCATTATTATTGAATACTGTATATGCTTTCATAACTTGCATGAATGTTGATGTCATACCTTGACCATATGAAACCGTCGCTTTAAATACATTATCTTCACCTTTAGAGTCATTAGCTGAAAATTGATAAAGTTTTGGCATTAATCCAGTGTTTTCATAGGGTAAATCTATACCAGTCTTTTTTGTAAAGCCGTATCTTTTTAGTCCTTCATAAAATTCAGGTCCTGATAATCTTTGTGCATACTGTAATGTTCCAATATTTGAAGAATAAATTACAATATCATCTAGAGTTAAATAGTTTTTTTCAAATTGATGATCATCTTTAATGTAGAATCTATCTAATTTATATTTTCCTTTTGGATATTCACCATCTTTATTTTTCTTACCTTCATTGTACGCAAATAATAATTCATTTGGTTTTATTCTACCTTTATCCATTACTAAAGATATTGATATAGGTTTTAATACTGAACCTGGTTCAAATGGTTTTTCTATAGCACTAACATTTAGCCACGGAATATCTTCTTGTTGAATTTTTTCTGGATTAAATCTATTTGATGAAGCTAATGCAATTATTTTCCCTGTTTTACTATCCATAACAGATGCAATAATCTCTTTTGCTCCTAATTTATCTTTGAATTTATCTAATGTTATTTCAATGTTTTTTTGAAGTTTCAAAGGGATGTTTAGTTTTATATTTGCACCGTCAACTCTTTTCTCAATTACAGATTTTTTGTCAAATGAAATATATGATAGAACATCTCTGTTTCCTTGTAATAATCCATCTTTTGTTTCAGATAATAAATCATCGTAATTTTTTTCTAGACCTTTTATACCCTTTACTTTTGTGGTGTGAGTAGATTTATCTTCATATTTAGTAATATATCCAACTACAGGAGTTAATGTTTTTTCATAGGAAAAAACTCTTTTCTCTCCACTTTCCTCAACTGTAAGACCTCTTAATATCGTATAGCCATTTATTTTTTTAGATTCAAATATATCTAGTTTCCTAAGTTTAAATGACAATTCTTTTAGATTTTTTGCAGTTCTTGAATCAATATTGTATGATAAAACTACGTAACCGTTCTTTGATTCATTTAATTTTTCTTTTAAAGTATCATATGAGATATTACTATAAATTGATAATAGGTTTAAAAAAAGTTCTTTTTTTTCTTCTACTAAGAATCTAGTATCAAGTGAAATTTTATATAGTTTTTTTGTAGATGCTATTTTAAAATGGTCATTACTGATTATATCTCCTCTAACAGCAAGTTCACTTTTCTTTGTATCTAGAGATGGAAGATTTCTATTATCTGATACAGTTTTAAATAATGAAGCAACTAGAATTGTTAAAAAAATAAGAATCAAGAAAAAAATAATTATGATTTTCTTAGTTTTATTGATATTTTCTGTTTGTATTGAAGACATCTTTATCCATAATATTATATAATGTAACATGTATTTTATCGAAAACTTATTAAATCCAATTAAATCAATTACCAACGATGTAATTAATAATTATAAAAATAGTAATATTGATTATTTATTATTTTTTTTAGCATCATCTTTAGTAATAATTAGTATTATATTTTCATATTCACTCACAATTTATACAGTGGAGTTTTATGGCTACAGTCAGTTTCATTTTTTTATGAGACAACTTTTTGTAGGAGTACTTGGTATTTTATTGATGTGGACTATTCCTCTATTTAAAACAGAAAAGATATTGAAATTTATAGGATTTACTTTTTTTGGTTTATTTTTAATTTTAATGATATTAATGCCTTTTCTCCCATCTTCACTTGTTACAGCTGCAGGTGGTGCTAATAGATGGATAAGATTACCTGGCTTTTCTCTCTCACCTGTAGAATTTTTTAAAATAGGATTTATATTTTTTTTAGCTTGGTCATTTAATAGAAAAGTTGTTGATGAAAAAAATGCAAAATTAAAAGAAGAATTTGTACTATTATTACCATATTTTGTAACATTTATTTTTGTAGTTTTTTTAGTTGCGGTTATGCAAAAAGATTTAGGTCAAGTTGTTTTATTAGGTGTAATTTTAGTAGCTCTTATGATTTTTGCAAATAGGTCATATAAACTTTTTCTAACTTTAGGTTCAATTGCATTGAGTGGTTTGGTTATACTAATTTTAATTGCTCCACATAGATTAACAAGAATTTATTCTTGGTGGTCAATGGTACAAGATGGGATATTAAGTGTTTTACCTTCTTGGGCAGATAAATATTTAAGAATTGAAAACTTACCTGAGCCTTATCAAGTTTCACATTCATTAAATGCAATAAATAATGGTGGTTTTTTAGGTCAAGGTATTGCATTAGGTGATATTAAATTAGGTTTTTTATCAGAAGTTCATACGGATTTTGTTATTGCTGGAATTACAGAAGAGATAGGTTTATTAGGTATTAGTTTAGTAATAATGATTTTATTTTTAATGATATGGAGAATTTTAAGTATAAGTTTAAGGGTTGAAAATAATGTTTATCACTTATTTAGTTTAGGTATTGCACTAATGATAATAGTGGCATTTTTGATTAATTCATATGGAATATCAGGAATGATACCTATTAAAGGGATTGCAGTACCATTTTTGTCTTATGGTGGTTCTTCTATGCTAGCTGCTTGTATTGCTATAGGTTTAGTATTATCAATTAGTAAAGAAGTTAAAAAGAAAAATAAAAAAAGAATTAAGAAATGAATCAAGAATCAGTAGTTATTACAGGTGGTGGTACAGGTGGACATCTTAAAATTGCAGATACCTTTATAGATGAACTTATAAAACAAAATGTTGAAGTAATATTTATAGGCTCAATTAATGGGCAAGATAAAGCTTGGTTTGAAAATGATGAAAGATTAAAAAAGTGTTTCTTTTTAGATACAAGAGGTGTTGTAAATAAAGGGAAGGTTGGAAAAGTTCTATCTTTGATTAATATGTTTTTCAAAGCAATTAAGTGTATGACAATTTTGAAAAAATATAATATTAAAAAAGTGATTAGTGTTGGAGGTTTTTCAGCTGCCCCTGCAACTTTTGCGAGTATTTTTACAAAAAATTGTAACTTGTATATTCATGAACAAAACTCTGTTATGGGTAAATTAAATCAAACAACTAAAAAATATGCAAAAGAGATTTTTTCTTCATATTTAGACTCTTCAAAAATCAAAGATTATCCTGTGAGTTCAGTGTT
>JALRJW010000337.1 GCA_023268955.1 Aliarcobacter sp.
GATCTAATGAGCTTAAGCAAATGAATAAAATCGAGAGCAATAAAAAGGTTTATAAAATTTTAGAAAAGGAATTAATCAACAAATTATTTATAAAAAGATTATTAAACTTTTGAACAAAATTCAGAAAATAAAAGATAAAAAAGTTAAAACTTTTAAAAAATTAAACTACCAGTTAAAAAAATATTCTAGAAAAACTTTATATGAAGAAGCGATATTGTTCTGCAATTGGTATGCACCAAGAATCTTAGATAAAAAGAATTTGTTAAATACTAATTCAAATTTAAGAAAACAATTTAAATATTTGATTAAGTCATTAAAATTTAAAAATGATACATTCGTTCATAGAGATTTTCATGTATCAAATATAATGTTTAATAAAAAAGAATTTGGATTAATTGATAGTCAAGATGCTTTAATTGGAAATTTTGCTTATGATCTCGCTTCATTAGTTGATGATGTTCGATTTAGAACTACTGTTAGTCAAAAAAATAAAATAATTAAATTTTTTTTAAAATCGAACCCTAAAATCAATAAAGAAAAATTTAAAAATGATTTTGAAATTTTGTCAGTTCTAAGAAATCTTAAAATTATTGGAATATTTTCCAGATTATCTGCTCGAGACAAAAAAAATAATTATTTAAAATTAATACCTTATGCTTGGGAATTAATTAACTTAAGAATAAATCAAAATAGAGTTTTTGAAAAATTAAAAAAAATATTGAAATCTAATTTTCCAAAACAAATAAAATAAATAAATGAAGCTTATGAAATAATCAAAAAAGATAGAGGTATTTAGTTTGTTTGAATTTGAAGATAATTATGAAGTATGTAATTGTAAAAAAGTTACTTTAGGAAACTTAAAAGATGCCATTTTAAACAATAATGCATCAACTCTTAGTGATATTCAAGAAATGACTACAGCAGGTACTGATTGTAGACACTGTATGTTTCCTGAAGGTGATTTTGGTAAAATAAAGAAAAAAATATATTGTAAAGATATTTTAAAAGAATTGAAAAAGGATTAAGTTTAAAATGGCTAGAAACTTTCCACACTCTTATGTTGTGTGCACTTGTAAAAATGTAACTTTAGGTGAGATTATTCATGCAATTAAAGAAAGAGGCGCTAAAACCCTAGATGATTTAGATAACTTAACAGATGCTGGTTCATGTTGCGGATCTTGTAAAAATGCTCAAAGCGATATTGGTGCTGAAAAAATGGAACTATATTTAGAAGAGATTTTAAATAAATTCAATGGAAAATAATTTGGAAGAACTTAGTAAATCTGAACTTATTGAAGAGATAAAAAATCTCATTAAAATCAACCCTGAAGAAACAATTGAAATAAATCCCAATTACTTAAATTATTTTGAAATTGAAGAACTAATAGAAATAAAAAAGAAACTTACATACAAAAGAGAGAATTTTCAAGAAGAAAATGCACAATTTCTTGAAGAGATTTATAAAAAAACAAAAGAAGATTAGATACAATATCCCTTATTAAGGATGGATGTAATGATTGACTGGCAAAATATTAAAGAACAATTAATTAATTTTTTACAAGAAGAAGTTAAGAAAACTGGATTAAACAAAGTAACTGTAGGTTTATCTGGTGGACTTGATTCAGCTGTTGTTGCTGTTTTATGTAAAGAGGCATTTGGTGATAATTTAAATTGTGTACTTATGCCTTCTCAGTTTTCTTCAAAGGAAAGTATCCAAGACGCTACGCAACTTTGTGAAAAATTTGATATCAAATATGAAACAATATCAATAGCTCCTATGGTTGAAGGGTTTATTGCTAATATGAATGGTGATAGACTAAGAATTGGAAACTTTAGTGCAAGAATGAGAATGTCTGTATTATATGATGTATCTTCAAGGGAAAAATCACTTGTTGTTGGTACTTCAAATAGAAGTGAGATTTTGCTTGGATACGGAACAATTTATGGTGATACAGCATGTGCAATTAATCCAATTGGTCAAATCTATAAAAGTGATGAGTTTGAATTTGCAAGATTTTTAGGAGTTACTGAAGCTATTTTAAATAAAGCTCCAAGTGCTGATTTATGGGAAGGTCAAAGTGATGAGGCTGAACTTGGATACTCTTATAAGCAAATGGATGATGTTTTAAAAGAGTTGTTTGACAATGGTAAATCAGCTTCTGATTTAATTTCAAATGGTGTTGATGAAAATTTAGTGAATATGTGTACTAATAGATTTAAAGCAAATGAATTCAAAGGCAAAATGCCAACTATTGCAAATATCAAATGGAGCTAGTTTAAAGTATGAAAAGAAATATCCCAATATTTAGAGCTTCAGTTGATAATGAAGAATTAAATCAATTAAAACAAGTTTTAGATTCAAAAGATTTTTTATCAAAAGTTGTAGAACTTGAAAATAAAATTGAAGAGTTTACAGGTGCTGATTATGCAATAGCAACTGCAACATCAACGGCTGCTTTGCATTTAGCATTAAGTTCAATAAAACTTAAAAGAGGGGACAAGATAATAATGTCTGTAAACTCTTTTGTAAACTTACCAGAAGTTGTTAGACATTTTGATGCTGAGCCTATTTTTGTGGATATTAATCCTGACGATATGAATATTGACCTTGATAAATTTGAACAAGTTCTAAAAGATAATGATTCAAAAAAATTAAGGGGTGCAATTATCACTTTTGTTGGAGGTAGAACTCCTGATTTAGATAGATTGTATGATATTGTTGAAAAATATGGAATTATTTTAATTGAAGATTGCAGATCAAGCCTTGGTGTAACATACAAAGGTAAAATGGTTGGAAATCTAAGAGCTGATATGACGGTATTTTCAACTAATCCATCTATTTCTAGATATGCTGTAAGTAGATCAGGAGTTATTGTTACAAATAATGAAGAAATAGCAAATAAAGCAAAACTTTTAAGAACTCACGCACTTACAACAACTTATGATAGTTATGGAAACTTAGATTATCTTTACGATGTTGTAGATATTGGTCATAAGTACGATTTATCTGAGTTAGATGCTGCATATTCAGTGGCTCAGCTTAAAAAAACTGAAAGATTTGTAAAAAGAAGAAAATATATTGCAGCACTTTACACTAAAAGATTAAGTGACGTTAAGCATATTGAGATTCCTTCATATACTGAAGATAATATATTTACACAATTTATTATAAAAGTATCAAGAAATAGAGATGCTTTTGCTAGAGAACTTAAAGAAAGAGGTGTAGCAACTGCTTTACACTATATTCCTTTACATTTATTATCTTACTATAAAAATAAATATTCAATCAAAATTACAGCATTTCCAAATGCTTTAAATAACTATCAACAAATTCTATCTCTTCCTATTTATGATAGTTTAACTGATGAAGAAGCAAATTATGTATGTGACCAAATTATCGATGTTGCTTCTCAATGGATATAATTTAGGTTAATTATTTTGAATAATAACAATCTTCATTTGTGGATAGAAGAGTATCTCTTCTTTCCAAAACCTTTTCAGCAATTTATCTCTTATTTATTATTGCCTTTAACTTTTGTTTATATGCTTATTATCTTTTTAAAAAGAGCTATGGCTAAACAAATAGATTTTGGTATTCCTATTATTAGTATAGGAAATATTATTGTTGGTGGAAGTGGAAAAACACCTGTTACTATTAAACTTGCTAAAAATTATGAAAAACCTTGTGTAATTTTAAGGGGTTATGGTAGAAAATCTAAAGGTTTATATGTAATTTCTCAAAATGGAAATATACTAGAAGATATAAATATAAGCGGTGATGAAGCTATGCTTTTGGCAAAATCATTGACAAATGCAACGGTTATTGTTAGTGAAGATAGAAAAAAAGCTATTTTAAAAGCAAAAGAGTTAGGTTGCAAAATTATATTTTTGGATGATGGTTTTTCAAAATATGACATCAAAAAATTTAATATTCTACTAAGACCTAAAAAAGAGCCTACAAATATTTTTTGTTTACCAAGTGGTGGATATAGAGAACCAAAAGGTTTTTATATGCATGCTGATATAGAGCTAAAAGAGGGTGATGATTTTGAAAGAATCATAACTTTTAAACAAAATAATCAAGAAATTAAAAACTTGCCTGATAAATTAGTTTTGCTTACAGCTATCTCAAAACCAACAAGACTTTTAGAATATTTGCCTAAAAATACTATTTTGGAATCTTTTCCTGACCATTATGATTTTAGTGATGAAGATATCAAGAATATAAAAGAAAAATTTGAAGATTTTACTTTTATTACAACAGGAAAAGACTTAGTAAAATTAGATAAATATGATTTTAAAGATATCATTTTAATGGATTTAGATATAAGATTTAGTGATAAAGTAGAGTTTTTTATTCTTGATGAATACTTACAAGAATTTAAAGAATAATTTCTTAAATATATATTTGTAATTAAACATAATATGGAAAAAACCATATTATGCAAATTTTTAATTTTGTATTACATGACTAACAAATTTACTCATATTGTTAAGGATTTTTTCACCCCTTCTAAATCCTAAACCACACCCTTCATAGGCAAAGAAAACACCTGCTTGGTATGAATTTCCATTTTCATCTGTTGGAAGTTCAACATACTCTTGATAAATGGCTTTATGACCTTCATATACGCCTTGAGTTTCTACATCTATGCTTCCATCAGCATTTATGATTTTAGTATTAGCACCTTCTCTTCCAAAACATCTTTTTTCAACTTGTTTTTTATTTTCTAAAGGTTCAAAAGAAGTTTCTAAAAGTAGGGGATGATTTGGGAATAAATCCCATAAAATCTTCATAAAACCTTTTGATTGGAACATCAAAGTATATGCAGGATTAAAAATAATTGCCTTTTTTTCTTTAATGATTTCTGTTAAGATTAAAGCTAATTCAGACTCTTGTATAGCTATATCTTCCCAAGGAATAAGCTTAAACCAAAATTCGAAAAGTTCATCATCTTTGAAAATTCCTTCATCACTAAAGTTTACATTTTCAATATATTCAAAATCAGTGTTAAATCCAATTTCACTAGCAATATTTTGCAATAATTTCGTTGTATTTATATCTTCACTTGAACTTGAAATAGAAGAAAATAAAATTTTCCAACCAAGTTTTGAATAGTATTCATCAAACTTTTCAATATCGCTATCAAGTGTAATAATTCTTTTAAAGTTATCTTTTAAAGCTTCATACAAATTGTTAAATTGACTAGCATCTTCCATTCCATTTGCTTTTAAAAGTGCCCATTGAATAATAGCTGTTTCAAAAAGTGAAGTTGGAGTATCTGCATTAAATTCTATAAGTTTTATAGGTTTTCCATCAATTCCACCTGCTAAATCAAATCTTGAATACAAATGCCAGTGAACATCACTATCCCATGATTCTTTAATAACTTCAACCAAGTTAAATGGAATATTTATTTCATGGAATAAATCATTTTGAATAACATAATCACCAGCTTCACAAAACATATCATATAGCTCATTTACAGCTTCATAATAATTGTTTGCTTCTTGTTCTGAAATAACTACAATTTCATCAGCGATGTAAGAAGTTTCATCTTTATCTGTGTGCCATGTAAAACCTATTGAATCTAAGTATTCAGGGGTTAGTGGGTTTAATTTTTCTAATCTCATTTTATATGTCCTTTATCCACCATAACTAGATGTTGTTTTAGAACCAAATGATGATGAAGATGAAGATGTTTTTCCATCACCACCAAAAAACCCACTTTTTTTAGTTGCACTTGAAGTTGTAGAACTAGGTTTTGTAAATGAACTTTGACTTCTTGAATAAGTTTGAGGTGATTTATAATTTGCTGCTCTTTGATTTTGGAAGTTTTGATTATTAAATAATTTATTTCCTAACCATGAACCAATTAATGCACCTGCAATTGAAGATAGTAAAACTCCACCTAGTCCCATTCCACCGTCTGTTAGTTGTGCATCGGGATTTGTTAAAGGTGATGTTCCATTATCGATTTTTCTTTCTTCTTCTTTCACTAAAGCATCAATTTCTTCTTGAGTTAAAATTCTTTCAGTTCCATCTGGTTTTCTTAAAACAATTGTAGTTTTAGTAGACGGAAATTCATCTGCGATAGTATATCCACCACTTTGAAGCGATAAGTCCCCTTTCGATCCTCTAATACAAACTCATCCCCAAGGCTGATGTTCTTCAAGAACCGAAAGTGTGTGTCTCGGTGTGCAGAGATGATGCGTGCACCACCCTCTACACTTTTAGCTTCTAGGTTTTCACCAGGAGCGAATGCAAGCACCGCCCCTGAGTCGCCGCCTAAAACAATCTGATCGATGTCGTAAGCAGGTGCAGTGAAACGTGCCACTGGGTAGTGGTCTGCCCAGGGCCAGGCACGCTGTGGTTGCCCTGTAGTTTGAGTGACTTCCCAGGCTACATTTAGAAGTAGC
>JALRJW010000353.1 GCA_023268955.1 Aliarcobacter sp.
GAATAATGTATCCGATGGCAGTGCTAGTGCAAATAGTACAAGCGCTACATTAAATATGGCACGAAGTAGTGGTGGCAGCCGACTACTCGCAAATTGAACTTCGAATTATGGCGCACCTATCAGGCGATGCCGGTTTAGTGAATGCTTTTGCAGCGGGTGACGATATTCACCGAGCAACGGCCGCAGAGGTATTTAAAGTGACACCTCTGGAGGTTACGAATGATCAGCGTCGCAGTGCTAAGGCGATCAACTTCGGTCTAATCTATGGTATGTCTGCCTTTGGTTTAGCGAAACAGCTTGGGACAACCCGTGGTGAAGCTGCAAGCTATATTGAACACTACTTTGCGACCTATCCAGGTGTGCAAAACTATATGGAGCGCACGCGTGAGCAAGCTCGTGATGCAGGTTTTGTAGAGACTTCATTTAAAGTATTTACATTATTTAATAAAATCTTTGAAGAACTTTGAATATCTAAACCAACTTTTTTTTCTTGAGACAACATTTCAATAATTGAGTTACCCATTTTATTTACCCCTGAAGAGAGTTCTAATAAATGATTTTTAACATTTGCCGTATCAACTTTATTCATAAAATTATAAGCTGTATATTGATTTAAAATATTTAATACATTTTTAGTATTTTGTTCTAAATTATCACCCATAGCATTAAATACATCTCTAAGATTTTTTAATGAAGGATTATTTACGTCTACTTTAATTCTTTTTGAAAAATCACCCTGCTCTAAATCTTTTAATACTTCAACAGTATTGTCTATAAATCTTCTATCATCTTCAATATCATTTTTAGTAATATCTATGTTTTCATTTACAACTTTAGCCATTGCGCCAATTTCATCAGCTGTATTAATTGAAATTCGAGAAACTTCTTTCTCTTCTCTATTTAAGTATCTAAAAAATCCTAAAAGTCCTGCTTCAAAAGTTTTTAATGGTTTAATTAATGATTTATTCATAAAATAAATATTTACAAATATAACTAAAACAAGTATTACCAAAGATATTAAAATTATGCTATATTTCAGAACCGATATAGAAGCTGTTGCTTCTTCTTCATCAATTTCTGCAACAATAGACCATTTTGTTTGATCAAAGATATTAACACTATCATAAGCACTAAGTACATTAATCCCTCTATAATCTGGTATTATCCACTTACCACTTTGTCCATTTAATGCAGCTTGTGTACTTTTTGTATTAATTTCCCAAACACCAATTGTTGTACCTAAAGCTTGAACTGTTTTATCTTGAAGATCTTTTTGGAATCTTGAATTACTTCTCATCATATTATCACTTCCAACTAAGTAAACTTCACCGCTTTCACCTAATCCAGCATCTTTGAAATTCCCACTAAATTGCATGATATCATTTATTTCATCTACTGGCATTTGGAAGATTAAAACACCTTTTGTTATACCTTCCATAACAATTGGTGTCCCTATAAATGAAGCACTAGAATTATAACTAGGCTCATATGAAGTAAAATCATCAAAAGCAATTTCACCCTCTTTAATACTTAGGGCTTTATTATATACTCTAGCTATACCTGTGTTTGAGTAAACACCTTTTAAAAGGTTTGTTGCAAAATCTTTTTCTTTGAAATCGGTATAAATTAAATTACCTTGTAAATCAACCATAAAAATATCATATAAAGAATAAGACTTTAGAATTTTATCGAAAGATTCGTGATATTTTTTGTGGGCAGTCATATAAGTACTATTATACTTAGGATTAAAAATTAAATTATTTTTTTCTCCAAGTTTTTCACTATTGTCAGTAATAAAAATATATTGAGCTATTTTTCCATTTACATCAAGAGGAATATAATTTGATGTAGGTTTTCTTTGTTCTGAATTAGGTACATCATAATTTACAGAATTCAGATAATTTACATCTAAATCTGCTTTAAGTTTATTCTCAATATCTAATACATCTAAGTTTAATTCTTCATTTAACTTATAAAATCCATTTTCAAATGCATTAAATGCATCTTTAGTACCTTCTTGAGATGCTAAAGATGTTAATAAACCACTTAAATATCCAAAATATTTTTCAATTTCAACTTTTTTTGATAACTTTGCAGTTTCCAATTTTGCAAATTCTGACTTTAATAATGAATCTGAACTTTGTGAAATTGAAAGAGCTACATTTGCTATTGTAGATATTAGCAAACCACTTATAACTAAAATTGTTAATTTAACTTTTATACTTAAACTTTTCAAATAATTCTCCGCTAAAAATCTTTATAAAATTAATTATTTTTTTAAAGCAATAAAAAATAATTTGACTTTATTAAATATAATATTCTACAGTAATTTTTGCTAAAAAGATATTTTTTATACAGCTTAGAATAAAAATAATAGTAAAAAATAATAAAAATTTATTTAGATTAATATTGATATAAAATAAAAACAGAGTAATAATTCAAAAAAATAATATAAATTATTGAATAAATCTCTTTTCTATTTCTTCATCACTAAGTTCAATATTGTCTTCATTAATAAAACCAAACCAATATTTTTCATTTTTATCTTCAATTTCTATAATCAAGATATTATCTTCAGTATGATTATTAACAA
>JALRJW010000347.1 GCA_023268955.1 Aliarcobacter sp.
TTCAATATGTCTGTTTACTTCATATTTAATTGCTTTTTCAATGAACTTAAATGAGTTCATATTTTTAATTTCACATCTTGTATAAAGTTTTGTATCACCTTTTGGTCTAATAGAAACGTTAACATCACATCTAAATGAACCTTCTTGCATATTTGCATCACTGATACCTAAATATCTAACAATTGAGTGAAGTTTTTTAAGATATAAAATAGCTTCTTCAGCACTTCTCATATCAGGTTCTGAGACGATTTCTAAAAGTGGAGTTCCCGCTCTATTTAAATCTACTAATGAAACACTTCCTGCGTGGATACTCTTACCAGCATCATTTTCTAAGTGAGCTCTTGTAACACCAATAGTTTTACTTGTACCATCTTCAAAATCAATTACAAGTTCACCTAATCCAACTACAGGTACTTCAAATTGAGATATTTGATAACCATTTGGTAAATCTGGATAAAAGTAGTTTTTTCTGTTGAAAATTGATTTTTGGTTTATTTGTGAATTTAATGCAGTTCCTAGCATAATTGCTTTATGAACAGCTTCTTTATTTAATACAGGTAAAGCTCCAGGCATACCTAAACAAGTTGGACACACATTTGTATTTGGTGACTCACCAAAACTTGTAGGACAAGCACAGAAAAGCTTTGTTTTTGTATTTAATTGTACGTGAACTTCTAAACCAAGAATAACTTCAAACATTGACATTTATTTCCTTTATTTAACTATTTTTATATTTGCTGTGATTTTTTCTTTTTCAAAAAAATCTTTTAAGAATTTTTGTTCTCTTTCAGACATCACATCTGAAAATATTTTATCTTTAACACTTTCAAAACTCATTGTTTTAGTTCCAATTTTTTTAGTAACTAAGAAAGAAACAAAACCATTGTCAGCTTTAATCACTGGTGTGAAATTGTTGTCATTTGTGTTGTTTAAAATGAAACTTAACTGAGGATTTAAATCTTGAGTTTTTAATTTTGCATTTGATTTTTGAACTTCATTTGCTATCATCATAGGATTTTGAATAGCTTGTAATAATGCTGTTCTATTTAAAGATGCATATTGAATAACTTCTATTTCTTCGGCTGTTGTGTATTTATTTATATTGTTGTTGTAATAAAGTTTCATATCTTCTTCATCTGCAACTTTTAATTGACCAGCAACTATTTTTTTAACAAGTTTTTGTTTTTGGATAACAGCTTTTGTTTCCTCTTCAAAAATTGCATAGTCGCCATATTTTTTTGCTACAACTGATTTAAAAGTATAAGCATCCATACCATTTTGTGAAGCAAGTTTTGATACGTAATCTTCAATGTCTAATATATCTACAGAAATATTGTATTTATCAACTAATTGTTCAAAAATAGCTTTATCAACAAGTGTAGTTACAGCTTGATCTTTTGAGATATTTTGTGTATCCATTAATTTCTTAATGTCATAAAATGTAATTGGTGCATCATTTACTAAAATAGCTACAGAGTTTATTGCATTTGCAAATAGCAGGTTTGAAGCTATTAAAAGCCCGAAAAAAAGTTTCTTCATATATCTTCCTTTTCATAAAACAGATATTTTAGCAAAGTAATGGTAAATATCTGTTTTATATGGAATGATATGCGATTATAATTTAGCTTTTGTAACTCTGTTTACAAGATATAAAATTGAATTATAATCTAAGTTAGAGTGTTCACTTAATCCTATTTCACAAGTTTTTGATGTAGAAAATGCATATTTTGCATTTTTAGTTTGCTCTTTTAGATTTCTTAGGGCTGAGGCATTTAATTCAGGGAAATTAAATCCTCTATCTCCTGCAAATCCACAACATTGTATATCAGCTGGTATAATTACTTCTTTTGCACAGAGATTAGCTAAAGTTTTAAATTTATTTTCTAATCCCATTTTTCTTGAACTGCAAGTTGTATGAATAGTGATAGGTTCATCAATTTGAGTAAAATCTAAATCATCTATTAAGAAATTTAATACAAATTCAATTGGTTCATAAACTTTGATTGAACTATCAAAGTTTTCTAACATTGTTTTAGTACATGGACTCATATCACATAAAACAGGGTATTCTCCATATTCACTTGCTGTTAGTAAACTTGCTTGAAGTTCTTGAGATTTTGTCATTCCAGCTTCAATAAATCCTTTTGAACTTAAAGGCATTCCACAACATAAATTTTGCAAGTTTTCAGGGAAAATAATTTGGTAACCAGCTTTTCCAAGAAGTTCAACGGTTACTTCATAAACTGTTTTTTCTTCTGTACTTACAGAACTATTTCCCATAGTTCTATTTATACATGAAGGGAAGTAAATCACTTTTTTATCTTTTAGAGATTGCTCAAAATCAGTATTGATTGTTGTGGCTTTTGGTAAGTTTTCATTCCATAAAGGAAGTCTGTTTTTACTGATTCTTCTTAATCCTGCAGTTACAGTTTCCATACTAGCAGTACCTAAAATTTTGTGAGCAAAATTAGCTGTTTGAAGTCCAATTTTTACACCTTTTAGTGTAGTTGAGAAATTATTAACTATAGAATTAGCAAGATCTTTT
>JALRJW010000223.1 GCA_023268955.1 Aliarcobacter sp.
GTAAAAAGACACCCTATTGAAGTTGAAGAAAAAATCACGGGAACTGCAAAGTTTGGAATTGATGTTAGACTTGAAAATATGAAATACGCATGTCTTGTTCAACCAAGGGTATTTGGAGCAAAAATTAAAAGTTTTGATGATTCAAAAGCAAAAAATATGCCTGGGGTTTTAAAAATCAAACAACTACCTAATCAAAAAATTGCTGTAATTGCCAATTATTGGTATCAAGCAAAAAAAGCAAGTGAAGCTATAAAAGTTGTTTGGGATAATGGTGAGTTTGAAAAAGTTAGTTCAAGTGACCTTCAAAAAGAGTATGAAAACTACTTAGAAAATGAAGATTTACCAGTTATGAAAAAAAATGGCGATACTGTTAAAGCATTTGAAAATGCACATAAAATAGTTGAAGCTCAATACTCATTTCCATTTTTAGCCCATGCACCAATGGAGCCTTTAAACTGTACTGTTCATCATAAAGGTGATAAAGCCTTTATGTCTGTTGGAGGACAATTTCAAACACTATATAGAGGAACAGCTGCTAAAATTTTAGGAATAAAGCCTGAAGATGTGGAATACTATAACAACTACTTAGGAAGTAGTTTTGGTAGACGAGCAAATCCAGCTGCTGATTTTATTGCTGATGCTGTATTTATAGCTCAAAATGAAGCTTGGCCAGTTCAAACTTTATGGACAAGAGAAGATGATATTAAAATGGGTTATTTTAGACCTATGACTGTTGATAAGGCTAAAATGTCTGTAAATAAAGATGGGAAAATAACAGCATTTAAAGCTACTGTTGTAAATCAATCACTTGTTAAAGGAACACCTTTTGAAGGCTTTATGTTCAAAGATGGAATTGATGCAACACAAAGAGAAGGATTAGAATCTCATCCATATAATATTGCTAGCCATGATTTAAAATCATTCTGTCCTGATTTACCTATATCAACACTATGGTTAAGATCAGTTGGTCACACTACAAGTGCTCCTGTTGTTGAAAATATCGTTGACCAAGCGGCAATTGCATCAGATATTGACCCAATTGACTTTAGAATCAAAAATATGAATAATCCAAGATATATAAAGCTTTTAGAAAATGTAGCAAAACAATCAAATTGGTACAATAGAGAAAAAAATAGTGGTTATGGTGTTGCTATTGCAGAATCATTTGGAAGTATCGTTGCTTATGTTATAAAAGTAAAAGTTGAAAACAATGACTATAAAGTTCAAAATGTTTGGGCTGCTGTTGATTGTGGAACAGCTATAAATCCCCTTGGAATTGAAAACCAAATTGAAGGTTGTGTAAACTTTACAATGGGATATATAAAATCAGCTCAAATTACTATTAAAAATGGAGCAGTTGAACAAAACAATTTCTATGATTATAAAGTAAATAGAATCACAGATGCCCCTGATAGTATTAAAGTAGAAATCATAAACTCAGGTGAAAAAATAGGAGGAATTGGAGAAGTTGGAGTTCCACCAATGTTTGCAGCAATCATAAATGCACTTTATGATGCAACAGGAAAAAGATATACTAATTTCCCAATTAAATTAGATATCAAAACAAACGTCTGCTCACTTTTAAACGTGAAAAAACTTTGGGAGGTAAAATCTCCAAGTAAATCTATTTGGGCAAAGTCCTTTATTGATTTGCAAAATGATGTAACG
>JALRJW010000074.1 GCA_023268955.1 Aliarcobacter sp.
TGCCGTCGCCGGTGACGCAGCTCGTTTGAAAAATTGGCGTCACGACTCCACCAGAGATCGTCTTCACGCACGTCAACACGTCTTGCATAGTCTTTACGCACATCGGCGTCTTGTGAAGCCCCGGTCGCTTCAACATTTAACAATGGATGCAACCATTGTAGATGACGAAATGTTAGAAGAAGGTGTTTTTTTTGATGGCTCATCAATAGCTGGTTGGAAAGCTATAAATGAATCAGACATGATCTTAAAGCCAGATTTAGCAAGACCAATAGTTGATCCTTTTAATTCACATAATACTCTAAATATATTTTGCGACATTTTAGATGCTGTAAAAAAAGAGCCTTATGAAAGAGATCCTAGAGGCACAGCAAAAAAAGCAGAAAATTACTTAAAAAAATCTGGCGTAGGAGACAAAGCATACTTTGGTCCTGAAATTCCCGCACTTAAAGCAAAATGTGGTTTTATAATACCAACATCTTGAGTTCTATCAAGGTAGATTTTATTGTGAGCAATTAAAGATAAAGCATCATCAATACCTTTTTGCACATCTTTTAAAACATCATTTAAATCAGCTTCAAAACCTTCATATAAATCATGTTCTAATCCACCAATTCTAGTATAAGAATTTGTAAGTCTAGCGCCTGTTAATTTTGATAATAAATCATAGGCTTTGTCTCTTGGTGCAAACAGATACCGAAAGTTAGTTAATCCACCTAAGTCAACCATATTTGCAGCATTGCAAACTAAGTGGTCAAGGATTCTACTAAGCTCTCCAATGATAACTCTAATAGCTTTTGCTCTAGGAGTTATTTCAATATTTAACATATCTTCAACGGCTTTTGAAAAACCAATATTATTCAAAATAGCACTACAATAATTTAATCTATCTGTATATGGAATAATTTGATTATAAGTATGATTTTCACAAGATTTCTCAAAACCTCTGTGTAAATATCCAATCTCAGTTACACAAGCTGTGATTGTTTCACCTTCCATAGCTACAAAGTTTCTAATTGTACCGTGGCTAGCTGGGTGAGATGGTCCGACATTTAAAAGCATAAGGTCATTGATTTCTTCATCACTGTAACCTTTTTTATGTAGAAGTGGAAGCATTTCATCCATTAAATCTTCAGTTTCTGTACAGATTTGACCTTTTGTAATTGGATAATCTTTTCTTAAGGGATGACCAATAAATTGGTGGTGATTTAATACTCTTTTTAGATTAGGATGACCTTTAAACTTAATTCCATATTGGTCAAAAGTTTCTCTCTCACCCCAATCAGCACTTACAAAAAGATCAGTAATAGAATCAATTTCTAAAGTTTCATCATTTACAAAAGTTTTAACAGTAAACTCTTTTTTAAAGTTTTCACTTCTAAGTATATAAACAACAGCAAATCTAGATGGAGTTGCCTCAGGATATTCTAAATAATCAATAGCTGTAACATCTAAAAGAATAGTGTATTTTTCATTTTCTTTTAGATTTTTAATTACACTCTTTATTTCTGAACTATTTACAATCAAGTCAACCTTATGCATCAAGGTATCCTTTATACTCTTTAATTCTATTTTTCATAATAGACTCATCATGTGCTTTTTTCTGAATATTCATAATAGCGTCTAGTACAGCTTCTGGTCTTGGAGGACAACCTGAAATATATTCATCAACAGGAATAATTTCATCAATTCCTTGTAAAGTTGTATAGTTATCATAAAATCCACCACTACATGCACAAGCACCCATAGAAATTACCCATTTAGGTTCACACATTTGCTCATAGATTTTCTTTAAAATAGGAGCTTGCTTATATGAAATAGTTCCAGCAACTATTAGTAAATCAGCTTGTCTTGGAGAAAATCTTACAACTTCAGCTCCAAATCTTGATAAATCATATTTAGCCCCAGCAACACTCATAAACTCAATACCACAACAAGCAGTACCAAATGCCATAGGCCATAAAGAGTATGATCTACCCCAGTTAATTGCATTGTCTAAAGTAGTTGTTACAATTGATTCATTTAAAGATTCAGTTAAATCAGGTGTATTATTCAATCCCATTCTAAAGCCTTTTTCTTATAAATGTAGATTAAACCAGCAAATAAAAGTCCCATAAAAAAGAACATTTTAAATAGTCCAGCATAACCTAACTCAACCACATTAACAGCCCATGGAAACATAAAGATGATTTCAACATCAAAAAGTAAAAATGAGATTGCAACTAAATAGAATTTTACAGAGAATCTGATGTTTGTATTTCCAACAGGATTTGAAACACCACTTTCGTAAACTGTATTTTTAAGTTTTGCGTCTTTATTCTTAGGTCCAATTAGTCTAGTAGCTAAGAATATACCAACAATGATAAGACCGATTGCAACAAACATAGTTGAAGCTAGGACTAACTCAGTAGACATCATTTTCCCTTATAAAGATTTATAGTTAAATTGATTGTACAATTTTTTTATAAGGGAATAAAGAAAATTCTGTAGCTTTAAAAATTTAATTAACAGAGTGTGAAATTTTGTAATACTTTGTTACTTTATTGCTATTTAAAAGTTATTGCAAGTTTTTCAAGTCCGATTTTTAGGGCTTTTTCATTTGTGGCAACATTTAGTCTAAAATACTTATTTCCATTGCTACCAAAAGAAACTCCATCATTTAGGGCTAATTTTGCTTGGGTTAATAGCTTTGTTTTTATTTCATTGTGAGATAGATTAGTATTTTCAAAATTTAACCATAAAAGGTAGGTTGCTTCTGGATTAAAGCATGATATATTAGGAGCATTTTCTTTTAAAAAGTTTAGAGTAAACTTAATATTTTTTTGTAAATATATTTTTAATTCATCTACATAAGTTGCCCCATGAGTATAAGCAGCTTTAGTTGCAACATATCCAAAGAAATTAACTGAATGAATCTCTCTTTTTCTTGCTTCTTTTTTGAATTTTTCTAAAATTTCATGATTTTTCGAAATAGCATATGAAGTATTTAGTCCAGCAATATTAAATGTTTTACCAGCACTATTTAGAGTAAGTGTAATTTGTGCAATATCATCACTTATACTTGCTAATGGTGTAAATTCTTTAAAAGTTAAATCACTGTGAATTTCATCTGAGATTATTAATATGTTATGTTCAATACAAATTTTAGCTAACTCTATTAATTCTTGTTTACTCCAAACTCTTCCAACAGGATTGTGGGGAGAACATAAACAAAGAATTTTTGTTTTAGGAGTTATTTTTGATTTTAAATCTTCTAAGTCCATAGTATAGTAGCCATTGTCGTTTTTTAGTTCATTTACAACTACTTTTCTATTGTTTGCAGTTACTGCTTTAAAAAGTGGAGGATAAACAGGTGTTTGAACAATTACTTCATCACCAACTTCACTATAAGCTTCAATACAAGCACTATATGAAGGAACAACACCATTTGCCATAAATATATCTTCATTATTGAGTTCCCAATTATGTCTTGTTTTTTGCCAATGAACAATTGATTCATACACATCATCACTATCGATACTATATCCATAAAGTGAATTTTGAGCAGCTTGTATAATTGCATCATTTATGCATTTTGGTGTTTTAAAATCCATATCAGCAACCCACATAGGTTGCAAATCTTCATATCCAAAATATCTATCTAAACCATCATATTTAGCACAGTTTGTTCCAACACGATTAACATTTTCATCAAAATTATAAGTAACATTATTAAGCATATACAAAACCTCTATTATAAACTATATTTTATTGTTAAAATGATATAAGATTTAAACTAATTTATTTATTAGAACTTAAAAGGTTAACATGAAAGAAGCAATTGAACTATTAAAAAGAAACAATTTATTAAAAGTAATTGATGAGGAACTAGATATATATTTAGAAATTCCACATATTGCCTATGTTGAAGTTAAAAAAGAGGATTCAAAAGCAATACTTTTTACAAATGTTGTAGATAAAAAAAATAATAAGAAATTTAAAGAACCAGTTTTAATGAATGTTTTTTGCAACGAAAAAGCAGTTAAATTATTCATAGGTGATGGTGATAAAATAGGTAATGAAATTGAAAGCCTATTAAAGATGAAACCACCTACAACTTTTAGTGAAAAACTATCAACTTTTGGAAAACTGTTTGCTTTAAAAAACACTATTCCTAAAAAATTAAAAGGAAAAGGTGAGTGTCAACAAGTAATTAAATTAGGTGCAGATGCTAAATTATCTGATTTACCTGTTTTGACAACTTGGGAGCAAGATGGTGGGCCATTTATTACTATGGGGCAAGTTTATACAACTTCTTTAAATGGTGAAATGAAAAACTTAGGAATGTATAGACTTCAAGTTTATGATGATAATACTTTAGGAATGCACTGGCAAATTCATAAAGATTCAAATCACTTTTTCCATGAATATAAAAAAGCAGGTAAAAAAATGCCTGTATCTATTGGAATAGGTGGAGACCCTATGTATATTTGGTGTGGACAAGCACCATTGCCTATTGGTATTTTTGAACTTATGCTTTATGGTTTTGTGAAAAATAAAAATGCTCAACTTGTAAAATGTATCACAAATGATATTTATGTTCCAAAAGACAATGATTATATTATAGAAGGTTTTGTTGATACTTCAAAAATGAAAATTGAAGGACCATTTGGAGATCATACTGGATATTACACTTTAGAAGAAGAGTATCCATTTATGGAAGTAACTGCGATAACAACTAAAAAAGATCCGGTTTACTTAGCAACGGTTGTAGGTAAACCACCTTTAGAAGATAAGTATATGGGACATGCAACAGAAAGAATTTTCTTACCGTTACTTAAAACAACAGCACCTGATTT
>JALRJW010000009.1 GCA_023268955.1 Aliarcobacter sp.
CTAAAACAACAACGCTTAGTATAGTTTCAAGTAAAGAAAAACTATTTTTTTCCAAGCTCAACAGCTTTACTGTACGCAGCATTTATAGCTTTTATCATAGCATTTCTTGCACCATTTTGCTCTAGTGCATCAATACCAGCGGCTGTCGTTCCACCAGGACTCATAACAGAGTCTTTTATAAGCGCTGGATGATGATTTTCTAATAGTTTTGAAATACCTTCAAAAGTTCCTTGAACTAGTTTTGAAGTTGTAGCTCTATCAAGTCCAGCTTTTACTCCACCATCTGTCATAGCTTCAGCTATTAGAGCTAAAAACGCTGGTCCTGAACCTGCAACAGCTGTTGCAATATCAAGTTGATTTTCAGTATCAACCCAAACAACTTCACCAATATTAGAAAAAATCTCTTTTGCTTCAAGTTTAATTGCTTTATCCCCTGTTATTGTAGTCATAGAAGATAAATATGAAGCTGCAACATTTGGCATAGTTCTTATGTAGTTTTCAGCGCTGATTTGTTTTCTTAAAGTTTCAATAGTAGTACCTGCTAAAACTGAATAAATTGATTTAGCTTTACCTTCAAGTCTTGCTGAAACACTCTCTAATGCATAAGGTTTTACGCATAAAATTATATTTTTACCTTCTATATTTTCATTGTCGCTTAGCTCTTTTATTGAAACTTGAGGAATTGATTCTTGAACAGTTTTTAGTTTAGATAAACTTCTTCCTAAAATTTCAACTTCATAATTATTTACTAAGCCTTTTGCTAAAGCTTGAGCCATTACACCATTTCCAATTAGTGTTAATTTCATACTCGATACCTTTTTTGATTTTATTATAACTAATATTTCCTAAGCTATTATTGGTTAAAATCTAATCTTTAAAAATTAAAAGGAATATTACTATGTTTAAAAATAAAAAATTAAAGCTAATTGCCCTAGCTACGGTTTCATTATTTTTGTTTTCAGCGTGTTCATCAAAGGACGCTAAAGTTCAAGAATATAACAAACCAGCACTTTATTGGTATCAAAAAATGATGGATGAAATTTCGATGGCCGATTTGGAAGCAGCTGATGATACTTATATCTCTTTAGAGAGTGAACATAGAAATTCGCCACTTATCCCAACGGCTATTTTAATTTTAGTAAATGCTCACATGGATGAAGAAGAGTATGAGTTAGCAAATTTTTATTTAGATGAATATATTAAAAGATTTGCATTAGCTAAAGATATTGATTATGTTAGATATTTAAAAATCAAAGCAAACTTTTTAGGTCTAAATTATGCTTTAAGGGACCAACAATTAATTGAAGATACTATTGCTCAAATTGCTGATTTTAAAAACAAATATTCTAATTCTGCTTATATGCCTTTAGTTGATACTATCAATGCTAGATTATATATGGCAAAAGCTAGCATGGACATTGAGATTGCAAATCTTTACAGAAAAAAAGGTAAAGAAAAAGCAGCTGAAATTTATGAAGCAAGGGTAAAACAAAGTTGGGTTGATCCATCTGAAATAGTTCCTGTTGATGTACCATTTTACAGAGAAATATTTGAATAAATATTATTAAGATTTTAGGAGATTTTTAACTATGGAATTGGAAAATTACGGTAACTTTCCACAAAATATACCATTAATCATAGAGGATGAAGTATTTTTATATCCTTTTATGATTGCACCACTTTTTTTAGAAAATAAACAAAATTTAGAAGCAGTTGAGCAAGCTATAAATGATAATCAACTTGTTATGGTAACTGTTTCAAAAGGTGGAAAAGAAAATACTAGAGGTGAAGACTCTTTTTATGATGTTGGAGTTATTGGAAACATCATGAGAAAAGTTGCTCTGCCTGATGGTAAAATAAAAGTTTTATTTCAAGGTTTAGCAAAAGGAAAAATAACTCAATTTGATGTTTCTAATCCTGCTAGAGTAACAGTTGATTTATTGACTGTTAAAACTTTTAACGAAGATAATGTAAATTCGATTATTAATATTTTAATTGACCAAGTTAAAAGACTTTCAAGATTAAATAGTAAATTTCCAGCTGATTTGATTAAAACTTTAGAAGAAAATGATGATGCAACTAGAATTGCTGATTTGATTTCAAGTGTTTTAAAACTTAAAAAAGACAAAGCATATGAGTTGTTTGCCCAAGAAGATATTGAAAAAAGATTGTTTTCAATTGTTGAAGTTATCAAAAAAGAGATTGAAGCATTAAGAGTTCAAAAGGAAATAGCTGCAAAAGTTAATTCTAAAATTGAGAAAACTCATAAAGACTACTATTTAAAAGAGCAAATTAAAGCTATTCAAAAAGAGTTAGGTGGGGATAATCAAAAAGACAAAGAGATTAAGCAGTACAAAAAAAGATTAAAAGCTGTAAAACCTTTTATTCCAAAAGATGGATATAAAGAGGTTAAAAAACAGCTTGAAAAACTTTCTAGAATGCATCAAGACTCTCCTGATACAGCTTTGCTTCAAACTTATGTTGAAAATGTATTAGAAATTCCATTTGGAGAGTATGCAAATGAGCAGATTTCTGTAAATGCTGTTGAAGAACAACTAAATAAAGACCATTACTCTTTAGTAAAAGCAAAAGAGAGAATTTTGGAGTATTTTGCAGTTAAAGAGTTGTTAGAGCAAAGAAAAATAGAAAACCTTAAAACTAAAGGTACTGTTTTATGTTTTGTGGGACCTCCAGGAGTAGGTAAAACTTCACTAGCAAACTCTATTTCAAAAGCGTTGCAAAGACCTCTTGTAAGGGTTGCTTTAGGTGGAATGGAAGATGTTAATGAATTAAGAGGTCATAGAAGAACTTATGTTGGAGCAATGCCTGGAAGACTTGTAAAGGGTTTAATAGATGCTAAAAAAATGAACCCTGTTATGGTTTTAGATGAAATTGATAAATTAGGTGCAAATCATAGAGGGGATCCAACAGCTGTTATGCTTGAAGTTTTAGACCCTGAACAAAATCATGAATTTAGAGATTTATACCTAAATTTCCCAATTGATTTATCGCAAGTGATTTTTGTATCAACTGCAAATGATGCTAGAAGAATACCAGCGCCATTAAGAGATAGAATGGAGTTTATTGAAATTTCTTCATATACGCCAAATGAAAAATATCACATTGCTAAAGATTATCTAATTCCTCAAGAGTTAGAAAAACATGGACTTAAAAAAAGTGAAGTTTCTTTAAGTAAAACTACTGTTGAAACGATAATTGCTAAATATACAAGAGAAGCTGGAGTTAGAAATCTAAGAAGAGTATTTGCTAAGTTATTTAGAAAAGCTGCTAAAAAGATTGTTTCAAATGAAACTGATAAAGTTTCAGTAAATGGAAGAAACCTAAAAGCATTTTTAGATAATCCAATTTTTGAAATAGACCCTGCTGAAAAAGTTTCAAGTGTTGGTGTTGCAAATGGTTTAGCATGGACAGCTGTAGGTGGAGACGTATTAAAAATCGAAGCTATTAAGTTAAAAGGTAAGGGTACATTGCAAATTACTGGAAACTTAGGTGAAGTTATGAAAGAGTCTTCAAGAATTTCACACTCTGTTGTTAAAACATTAATTGATAGTGAAAAACTAAAAATTAATGACAAAATCATTCCAAAAACACCAAAAGAAGAGACAGACAAAACAAAAGTTGAATCTAGTGAAGTTTACAAAAGATATGATATTCACTTGCATATTCCTGAAGGTGCAACACCAAAAGATGGACCAAGTGCTGGTATAACTATGGCTTTAGCTTTAGCTTCAATTTTAAGTGATAGAAAAATTCAATCTGATGTTGCTATGACAGGAGAGCTTACTCTTTTAGGAAAAGTTTTACCTATTGGTGGATTAAAAGAGAAACTAATTGCAGCATTTAAAGCAAAAATGAAAAAAGCTTTAATTCCTAGAAAGAATTATGATAGAGATTTAGAAGATATTCCTGAAGAAGTTAAAAAATCTATGGAAATTATTGCCGTTGATACAATTGAAGATGTATTAAAAGAGGCTTTACTATAAATCATGTCTAGAAGTTTTAGAAGGCAAAGTTTAATAATAAACAATTTTTTTACTTTGGCTTCTATTATTATAATAGCAGCTACACTTACCCTTTACAATAGATATTTTAATCAAAATGATGATTCAAATGTCGAAAATAAAAACAATACTTATTTAAAACTAAATTGCCAAAAACAAGATGATCGATTTAAAGTAATGAATAAAGCACTTATGGAAAATTCTTTAAAAGCTTTGAACTTAGGTTATTATAAAATTTCAGGTGGCTTTTTAAAAAAAGAAAAAGATTCAATTATTGAGCAAATAGTTGATGCTAATAAAATAGAACAATTTTATAAGTTAGCTTTAAATACACCTCAAAAAGAGGATATTACAAAGTTTTTGCAAATAGACTATGAGATAATTGAGGGAAGAAATACTCAAAGTAAAGTCTTTAAATCAGGTTCTGTTAAAACAACATTTAAAGCCAATGGAAATGAGATTTTTACATACTTTAGTGATTTTAAATTTTATGATGAAAATGAAATTAAAGATATAATAGATTGCACAATAAAGGTTTATAAAGATTATGCTTCAAAATAGAATAGCTTTAAGCGCTACAAATGTAATTATTGCAATTACAATAGTTTTATTTATTATACAAAATGTATTACAAAATGGTGATTTACTTTTAGGTTTAAATGGCTATTTTTTAGTTTATGATTTTTGGTGGCAACCCTTAAGTACTATGTTTGCCCATGGTGGAATTATGCACTTAGTTATGAATATGTTTGTTTTGTTTCAATTTGGAAATATGATTGAACAGTTTAGGGGTTCTAAAGAGTTCTTGCTTTTATATTTCATAGCAGGCATATTAACTTCCCTTGTCTCTTTTGGATACATTTATTTTGTAGAACCTTATACAAATTTAGTGGGTGCTTCTGGAGCTATTTGTGCTATTCTGGGCTATGTTGCTTATTATGATAAGTATCAAAGAAATGGTATATTTATGTGGGTTGGACTAATAAGTTTTGCACCTTTAATAATTGGATTACCAATTGCATGGTATGCCCACATAATAGGTTTAGGTATAGGCTTTTTATATGCTTTTATAAGAAAATAGCATAAACAATTATTGCTACTTGCGATGAAGAAATAGTTGAGTATATAGAATCAATAGGTGGAGAGGCTGTATTTACGAGCAATAAACACGAACGTGCGTCGGATCGCTGTAATGAAGCGCTTCAAAAAATAGAAAGTAAAGACGGTATTAAATATGACATTATTGTTATGGTTCAAGGTGATGAACCAATGACAACTCCAGATATGATTAGCCAAGCAATTGAGCCAATGCTTAATGATCCTAGTATTAATGTCGTAAATTTAATTGGTGATATTAAGAATAAAGAAGAATTTAATGACAGAAATTGTATTAAGGTAGTATGTGATTT
>JALRJW010000178.1 GCA_023268955.1 Aliarcobacter sp.
TTAAAAATATCTTTGAAATTAAGATATTTAGTAGTTCTTGGATTTATTGTAACTTTAGTTTTTGGATATACAGTTTACAAAAAGCAAAATTGGGAATTTATGCCTATGATGAATGAACAAACTTTTATGTATATGCCTGTAACTCCTTATGGAATAGGGGTTGATTTAGCAAAAGAGTTGACAAATAAAACAGATAGAATTTTAAAATCATTCCCAGAAGTTGATACTGTATTTGGAAAAGCAGGTCGAGCTGATACAGCAACAGATCCAGCACCATTAGCAATGATTGAAACAATAGTTACCTTTAAACCAGAAGGCCAATGGCGAGAGGGAATGACATATAAAAAGCTTATGAGTGATATGGATAATGCTTTAAGGGTAAATGGACTTATTAATTCATGGACTTATCCAATTAGAGGTAGAATTGATATGCTTTTAACAGGAATTAGAACACCATTAGGAATAAAACTTTATGGAGATGACCATCAAAAACTAGAACAAACAGCAGCATTGTTTGAACAAAAATTAAAAGCTTTTGATAAGACTTTATCTGTATCAACTGATAAGATAAATTCAGGATATTATTTAAATATTGATTTAAATGAAGAGATAATTTCAAGATATGGAATAAATAAAAATGATGTTTTATCAACAATATCTTTAGGGGTTGCTGGAAGTAAAGTAAGTACATTTTTAGATGGACTTGAAAGATACCCAATTAGTTTAAGATTTGAAACACAAAATAGAGAAGATATAAATGCCTTAGAAAATCTTCATGTAAAAACAAAATTAGGTTTCCAACCTTTAAAACTGTTTACAAATTTATATTATGAAGAGGGTCCAAGTGTAATAAAATCTGAAAAAGCATTAAATGTAAACTTTATTTACATCACACCAAAAGATGGAATTTCAACAAAACAGTATAAAGATGAAGCTAAAAAGTTAGTTGATGAGATTAAATTGCCTGAAGGTTACTATTTTGAGTGGGCAGGGCAAAGTGAGTATTTAGAAAAGGCTATGGATAGATTGATTTATATTATTCCATTTACTTTTGCGATTATATTCTTGCTAATATATTTTGCCTTTAAAAATATAGTTTATACATCGATTATATTTTTTACTTTGCCTTTTGCATTAACAGGTGGAATATTTTATTTAGACTTTTTAGGATTTAATATATCTATTGCTGTAATTGTTGGTTTCTTGGCACTTTTAGGAGTTGCTGCTGAAACATCAATAGTTATGATTGTATATTTAGATGAAGCAATGAAAGAGATAAAGGAAAAAGGTTTAGAGTTTACAAAAGAGAATGTTTATCACGGTATTTATAAAGGTGCAGTTCACAAGTCCGGATGTGGCGGGGAATTGGACCGGAACCATTGACCGCATCAGCCCAGTGGTAGACGCTGCGAGCCAAAGCATCAATGTCATTGCCAATGTGCGCGGCAAAGATCTGCGCGAAGGGATGTACCTCACTGGCGCCATCAAAGGGGTCGAAGTATATGATGCACTTTCCCT
>JALRJW010000376.1 GCA_023268955.1 Aliarcobacter sp.
CGTCAGTTGGTTCGGTAATGTTTAGTTGATCGAGCGCCTTTAAAAGACGGTCACTGATTTCTAATTCGTTAAACACTGGGTGTCCTCAATATTCTGTATGCGCGCATTTTATCAGAAGGCGGGAGTGTACGGCTTGAAAAATCTCTTTGCTCACCTGCATCTGTAAATAGAACTAAAAACTTTCTTGTTTTATGACTGAGAATTTCATTTGTAGCTTTTAGTATTTTTAAATAATCAGTACCATTTTTATTAATATTTTCTATTGATAAGTTTTTATTTAAAAAAGCAAAAACTTCATAATCATTTGTTGAAGGCACAACAATAAATGCTTGATTTGAAAAACCTAACAGTGAGATTTTTTGAGAGTTTAATTTTGAGACAAGAGTATTGATTTTTTCTTTTGCAAACTCAAATCTATTTGGTTTTATATCATCAGCTAACATTGATTTAGAAAAATCAATAGCAACAGTAAACTCGATATCTAATTTATCTTTTGAAATATGATTTGAATAAATTATAGGTCTAGCAAGAGCAATAACTATGAAGAAATAGCACAAAAACAAAAAAATCATATCTTTGCTAGCTTTAAATTTAAAAAAATAAAAAGGAATAATTAAAAGCAAAATAAAAAATTCATAATTTAAAAATGTCATTTTAATCTACCTTCTTCTTTTTTCTATTTACATAAACCATAGCTAAAACCATTAAAAGGGCAAACAAAAGAGGCCATTGATAGTAGTATTGCACTTCAATTTTTTTATTTGTTTTAATCTCACTTTTTTCTAGACTATTAATTTCATCATATATTTCAATTAAATCAACAGCATTTTTTGTTTTATAAAACTTCCCACCTGTTGTATTAGCTATTGAGTTCAAAACATCAATATTAAAATCAGTATCATCACCAACGCCTATAGTGTAAACCTTTATACCACTTTGTTTTAATGAAGCTAAAACAACTTCTAAAGGAATATTTTCAACAGTATTTATTCCATCAGTTAATAAAACTAATACTTTGTTTTTAGCACTACTTCTTTCAAAGAGTTTTATACTTGAATAAAGAGATTCATATAAAGCTGTCCCAACTTTTCCTGCTACTCCAATTTGTGTGTATCTTAGTATATCTTTTAAGGGTTTTTTATCGTAAGTAAATGGACTTGCTATATATACATTTTGAGCAAAAAGCATTAGAGCCAAATTATCATCTTGCCGTTTATCTATAAACTTATCAACAATTGCTTTAGTGATATTAAATCTATTATCATAACTCATAGAATCACTTGCATCTATATTTATTAATATATCATGACCTAATGTGCTTTGTTTTTCATACTCTTTTTTAATTACAGGATTTGCTAAAGCAAGAATTAAATAAAAAACAATCAAAAACTCTAAATATTTTTGATAATCTTTTGATTTATTAACAATTTCATTTAAGACTTGTACATTTGAAAAATAGACCCCAACCAATCCTTTTTTACAAAAAAACTTGCAAAATATATAAGGCAATAATAAAAAAAAAGCCCAAGGGTATTCAAAGGAAAATTCACTAATATAATTCATCTTGAATATATCCTTTTAACATCTCTTTTATTTTCCTATCTAAAACTATATTTTTATTTTGATATTTCAGTGGTTCTATTTGTTTTAATATTATTTCTAGTTTTTTTTCATTGTATTCATTTGTGCATTGTTTTGCATTTTTAGTAAATTCATAAAGAACTGTTTTAGCATCACTTTTTTCTATATCAAGATTTTTCAGATTTTTTAAAGCTATTTCAAAAATAGTATCTTCTTTTTTTTCAATTTTTTGAGGTATTTTTTTAATCAAATAAATAAGTGTAATTACAAATACAATAATACAAATTAAAAGCCATATATAATTTAAGTAATTAATTTCAATTGTTGCATATGGCATGATATCTAGTATTTGTTCTTTTGATTCCACTGCTTACCTTAAAAACAACGCTAATTTTTCTATTGTATCTTCGTTTGTGTAAAACTTTGAAAATGAGATTTTATTTTCCTTGAAATGATTAAAAAGTTCTTTATCAAAATTTGAAGCTTATGGAGTTGGGGCTACTCAACAATCGGGTAGATTATCGCTTCCAAAAATCTTTCAAATGCAAAAACTCTTTAATCAGAAAAAACTCTTGCAATCATCGAATGTTTTAATGTTCGATGAAAACCTTAAAGGAATTTCCATTGATGAGGTTCCAAAAAATAGTTTTTTAGAAAATATTTTAGTAATCATCGGGCCTGAGGGTGGATTTGAAGATGAAGAAAGAAAATTTATTGAGGCCAATTCAAAAAACTTCCTCAATATCAAGTTAGGAAGTCAAATCTTAAAGGCAGATACTGCGGTTATTGCCGCACTTAGTTTAACGTTTCATTTTTTTCAAAGAAAACACCAT
>JALRJW010000107.1 GCA_023268955.1 Aliarcobacter sp.
GATAAGATTTTTAAAAATAATTTTTATATCTTTTGTGCTTACTGGTAGCGCTTTGGCTGGATCTGATGGTAATTTAGAATTATCAAAAAATAACAAATCTATCAAAGATTGTTTTGAACCTTTAAACAGAGCACCATTTAAAGTTAAAATAAATACGAATCAACTTGAAGATTTAGCAAGTCATATTAAGACAAAATCATTGACAAAAATTTTGCAATTTTTTGCTGATAATATGTATTTCTCAGGTCCATTTAGACCAGCGAGTATTTCATCAATGATAACAGCTGCTAAAATAGTTGATCAAAAAGTAAATTTAAAACTTGAAGATAAATATCTCTTAGCACAAGCTCCAATCACTACAAAATCAAATATTATACTTCAAGCTTATCAAGCATATATTGCAAGTGTGATTAAAAGAAAAGTTTGCAGATATAAGCCTTCAATTACTTTGCCTAATAAAGCTGTTACCCAAAGGGATTTACTTTTAGTTGAAGATGAGGTTAAAAAAATCTCTTTATACCTTTGGCTTTCATATAAAATGCCTGAGATTTTTCCTGACCATGATAAAGCATATATTTTAAGAAATAGTTTTAATAGTTTTATTGAACAGTCATTAAAAAGTAACCTTAGAGCAAGTGATGATAGACAAAAAGAGTATTTCCCAAAAAAAACTGAAGATACTAGAAAAAGTAATAATTTTAAAGCTAATAATAAGAGATCAAGAAGTACACAAAATAATCGTAAAAAATATTAATGATAGTTTTGATAAAATACGTCAAATTAGAAAGAAAGAATAATAAGTGCTAAATTTTTTAAAAGGAAATTCAGAAGAATCATTAATTAAAGAGTTATTAAAAGAACCTATTGATGTGTCAAAGGTTCAAAAATTAATTAATTCTGGTCAAAATATAAATGAAATTGATGAAAAGGGACGAACAATTCTTTTTGAGCTAGTAGCAAAGAAAAAAATTAATGCTATTAAAATACTTTTAAAAAATGGAATAGATATAAATTTTGAAGACAGTATGGGTAAAACTGTACTAAATGAAGCTATATCAAAATCTGATAGTATAATGGTTAGGTTTTTGCTTGATAATGGAGCTTCAATTAACCATAAAAATAGTGAAAATAGAACAATAATTCAAGATGTTGCCCTTGAAGGGGACTTCAAAATGTTCAAAGTTTTGATGGCTTTTGATCCAGATTTAAATTTAACAGATAGTTATGGTAAAACGGTTTTATTTGATGCTGTTGAAGGTGAAAATGAACAAATTCTATCTGAAATTGTTTCGAGAGTAGATGATATAAATATCTTAGATGAAAACAACAGAACAGTTTTATTTAGTGCTGTATTAAAGAAAAATCCTAAGTTAGCAGAAATTATTATAAATGCGGGAATAAATGTAAATCAAATAGATGATGATGGCCAAAATGTATTATTTAATACAATTATTCCTGGTAAAAGAAATATCCCTATTTTAAGGGCTTTAATCAAAAAAGAGATTGATCTAAATGTTCGAGATAATCAGGGTAAAACTATATTTGATGAAATATTTAGAATTTTTTCTATGCAAAAACTATCTCCAAAAGAACTAACCGGAAAAAATGTCCACATTGATTCAAAAGATAATTATCTTCAAGTTATTACATTGCTTGTAGCAAGTGGTTTAGATGTAAATAGAGTTGATGAAAATGGTGATTCAATTGTTAGAAAGCTTATAAGAAATCAAGATTTTGATGGTGTTTTATTCCTAATAAAATGTGGAATAGACATAAATACAAGAGATGAAGATGGTAAAACAATATTACATCATGAATTATTAAAAGGTAATTCAAATATCAAAATGATAGATTTTCTTATAAAAAATGGTGCAAGCGTTGAGATTGAAGATAATTTTAAAAAAGCACCATACGAATACCTTATAGATATAATTCTAATTCAAAGAAATGAAAAAAGACAAGACATTAATAATTTTATACACTATAATGAAGATGAAAATTATGAAATTTTATTAAAAAAATTCTTGATGTATAAACCAAATTTAGAAAAAACTAAACCAGACGGCAGAAATCTTCTTTTTGATGTATTAAGATATAACGAATTTGAGTTACTTAAGATATTATTTGCTTATGGTATGAATCCAAATGTTACAGATATCGATGGAAAAACGCCTTTATCGGTGTTGGTAGAAGAAGGGTTGGAGCTTAAAGACAACCTTTTAAGGGATAAATTTTTAGAGAGATTAGTATTTTTATTAAAATTTAGAGTGCAAGTTGATGTTCAAGATGAAGAAGGAAGAACTGTAATACATAAAGCAGTTATTGCAAATGATCTTACTGTTCTTGAAAAACTTCTAACTAAAAAAGGAAATCTAAATTTAAAAGATAAGCAAGGAAGAACAGCACTTCATCATTGTCAAAGACATGGTAATTATAAAATAGCAAGATGGCTAATTGCAGCTGGTGCAGATATGAATTTACCGGATGCATCTGGATTTACAATATTAAATTATGCAGCTGTTTTTGGACATGTAAAACTTGTTGTAGCTTTAATTGCTTCTGGTGTTTTGATGTATAATAAAAACAAAAAAAATAAAAAAGTTGCACAATTTTTAAAATCTAAGGAATCAAACTTAAATAGACTTTTAAATGCCCCTGTTGGTGATGAAAAGATGAGAAAAGCTTTAACAGAAGTTGTAGATAACACAAGAAGAGAAATAAATGAAGCCCTTAAGTAAAATGGGTAAATTTCAAGGACACAAATGAATAATAAATCAATAATAATTTTAGCTGCTGGTGCTGGAACTAGAATGAAATCTGATACTCCAAAGGTATTGCACAAGATTTCTGGAAAGCCAATGTTGTATTACTCTATTAAAGAGTCATTAAAAATTTCAGATGATATCGTTGTAGTTTTATATCATCAATATGAAAGAGTTTTAAAAACAATTTCTGCTTATTTTGAAAATGAAATCAATGAAAATAAAATCAAGTTTGTAAAACAAGACCATGAAAATTATCCAGGAACTGGTGGAGCTGTTATGAATATAACTCCAACTCACGATAAAGTTTTGGTTTTAAATGGTGATATGCCTTTAATTCAAGCAAGTGAATTAACAAAATTTGATGTAGACGCAACTATTGTAATGTCTGTTTTAAACTTACAAAGTGCAGATGGATATGGAAGAGTTGTAATTAAAGATGGAAAAGTTGCAAAAATCGTAGAGCAAAAAGATGCAAATGAAGAAGAGCTGAAAATCAATATTGCAAATGCAGGTATTTATCAATTTGATACAAAATTTTTATTAGAAAAACTTCCAAAACTTTCTAATGATAATGCGCAAAAAGAGTATTACATCACAGATTTAGTTGAAATGTCTATTAATGAAAATAAAATCTTAATTCCTTTGGAAGTAAATGAAGAAAACTTTAAAGGTGTTAATTCAAAAGTTGAGTTAGCAGATGCTGAGGTTATCCATCAAAACAGAATTAAAAAAGAGTTTATGAAAGCTGGTGTAATCATGAGATTACCTGATACTATTTATATAGAAGAGGGTGTTGAGATTGAAGGTGAAAGTATCTTAGAAAATGGGGTTACTTTACTTGGAAATACAAAAATTGTAAATTCTCACATCAAAACAAACACTGTAATTGAAGATGCAATTTTAGTTGATAGTGATGCAGGTCCAATGGCTAGAATCCGCCCTGGAAGTGAACTTAACAAAACTCATATTGGAAATTTTGTTGAAACAAAAAAAGCCACCTGATGGGTGGCTTCTCTAAGTCCTTTTATTCTGAGAGTTACTTCACAAACACCTTGATCGAGGCGCTCATTCCGCGGCCGTAAGAAGCGTGTACGCCGTTGGCGAATTGCATGCCCAAACGAACTTCGCCCATTGGTAGGGTTACTGTATCTGAAGTTTGACCACCGCCGTAGTGAATGTTGTTTTCATCTGCAGGAACGTTGAATAGATCGCGCAAAACGGCTTCATTCCTGTTGCAGCCAACCCTGCGGCGAATGTAACCGCGTGCTGCTCGGCAATGCCCACATCATACACCCGACGCGGGTATTCTTTGGCCAGA
>JALRJW010000140.1 GCA_023268955.1 Aliarcobacter sp.
AAAAGGAACATTACTTCGGAACGAACACAGATTTTAGCGGTTACTACAAAGCAACGGTAGATCATTTTGGCAAAGATTTTAAACCAGGAAAAGTTTTAATGTTAGGCGCAGGTGGTGTTGGAACTTCAATTGCCTCTGCTCTTTATAAATTAAAAGTAGAAGAACTTGTTATTTTTGATATCACGCTCTCTTCGTTCAATATCTTATTTTCGCTTATTTTCTTAATTTTCCATAAGATTAGCATATTCTTCTTGCATTCTTTTCTGTTATAACTTTTCAAGTTTTTATCTTTAAAGTAGTTTCTCTTTTTCTTCTTTAGTTATTCCCTCTTGAAGAGCATTTTTCTTAACTAATCCCCTACTTTGAAAACTTAGTTTTCCATTTTGTATTTTATAAATATTGTAAGCATTTTGTGAAACGTCAGTTAGACCAATAGTTTTAACTAAATCTCCACTTTCATCAAATATCAATTTATATTTTGAGTTTTCATATAATCGATTAATTTCATTTGAAACACCAAGTTTTTTAATAAGCCAAGGTGCTTTAGAAATATTTGCAGCTAATACTATTTTTTTGTCACTATATTTATCAAGTTCATTAAATACAGCAATAGCATCATCATTTAAAACTATTAAATAATCATTGCTAAACAGTTCATTTGTCTTAAGATATTTATCTTCATTTGAAATTTGTAAATATTCAGGTAAAGAGCTTATGGCAATTTGTAGATCTTTTTTATTTTGAATTTGTTCAGGAGCTGTTAAATAAACTAATAAAAAAAATCCAACTATTCCTAAAATCACAACTTTAATACTATTTTTAATCATCTATTTTTTCCTTTTAATCTTTTTGCCCATCTTCTAAACAATCTATGTGAACTGATATTTTCATTTAATTCTACGCCATCAAAAATTGATTCAACTAAAACTTTTGCTAAGTATGGAGATAAAACATAACCTCTTCCACCAACACCATTAATAATGTATAAATTATCAATCATAGATAACTTATCCTTTTTTATGTGACTTCCATTTAAAATATGAGGATGATTTTCAATAGTTTTTTTTGAATCAACTAACTTTCCAACAATAGGAAAATAATCAAAACTCGCTGCCCTTGCTCCAATTTTAAAATCAATTATTTCAATATCATCTAGTTTTATGATGTCATTTGCTAAATCAATTAGCTTTTTTGTATCACTATTTACTATATCCATAGTTTTTTGATTAGGCTGTGTATCATTTATATCTTTTAAATCAAGATTATATAAAGTATCACTCATATCGTCTTTAAATCGATTGTGAGTAGCCCCAATACTTAATTTATATTTATCATTATAAGCAGTTGAAACAGAGATAGAACACTCTTTATGATAATTAAAATCAGTTTTAGTAGAAGTTAAAACATTTATTTTTTGTCCCCAAACAGGTCTAATGTTTACATACTCTTCTTCAATAAGTTTAATATTAGCACCAGTTGTTAAAACTATGTTTTTAGTTTTTATTTCATCATTAATTAACCAAAAATCATCTTTTTTTTGTAAAGTTTTTACTTCATAATCATATTTTTGATTAATATTTTCAAGTAATGTTTCACAAACCTTCGTTGCATTTACCATACTTCCAATAGGGAAAAAATATCCTTCATCTCTTTTTTCATAATCAAAATCTATAAACTCTTCATAAGAGCAAAATTTCTCAAAATCTTCATCATCAGTAGCAACTCTTAAAGTTCCGCTAGTTGATATAAACTCACTAAAGTTTGTAAGATTAGATAAATTTAAAGAGTAAAAATCAACACTAAACTCTAAAGCTTTAGTAACCAAATCTTTAAAATCATTTGGTTTTCCCAAAATTGGATTTAAAAAAGCTCCAGCTGCACCACTTGCACCATTAGTAAAAGTGGAATTTTTATCAACGATTAAAATGTTCTTAGTTTTTTTGCTTAAAAAATATGCAGTACAACTCCCAGCAATTCCTGCTCCAACTACTACAAAATCATATATTTTAGAACTATTAGACATTTTTTTCTATCTCATAATTTATTTGCATATTAGGACGCCAATAACCTCTTCCACCCTTTAAACTAACGCAATGATAATCAGGGAACTTTTGTTTGTAAAAATTCAATCTTTCTTTAGTTGTTTTGCCTGTATCACAGTAAAATACAAATACACTTCCTTTAGGATATTCAATCATTTCATAGGGATTATAGGTAATTGTTTCAATATTATCTATCGGCTTTAAAACAGTATCTATTAAAACAACTTTAATACCTTGATTTTCAAGCTGTTTTGAATATATTAACAACTCTTGCTGAGTCCATTCTAGTTTATCTAACATGTTTATCTTTAAGTGAAATTTTAAATGAATATTATCTATTTTCATTATAAATACCAATTAACTAAATTTTCTATTTTTTATAAAAACTTGATTGACAGAGACTCAAGTTGTGTGCTATAATTACAAAATTTAATATAATTTATAGGATTTTTAAGAATGGCAAAAAGTTTATACGAAACACTAGAAGTAAATGAAAATGCAAGTGCTGATGAGATTAAAAAAGCATATAGAAAACTTGCAAGAAAATATCACCCTGATGTAAACAAAGACCCAGGGGCA
This sequence comes from Aliarcobacter sp., assembly GCA_023268955.1. Classification (GTDB taxonomy): domain Bacteria; phylum Campylobacterota; class Campylobacteria; order Campylobacterales; family Arcobacteraceae; genus JALRJW01. The sequence continues at coordinate 2,622 of JALRJW010000140.1, forward strand.
GAAGATAAATTTAAAGAAATTAACGCAGCATACGAAGTATTAAGTGATGCTCAGAAAAAAGCACAATATGATCAATATGGTGACCAAATGTTTGGTGGTCAAAACTTCCATGATTTTGCTAGAGGTCAAGGACAAAATGTTGATTTAGATGAAATTTTAAGACAAATGTTTGGTGGAGGTGCAGGCTTTGGTGGAGGCTTTGGAAGATCTGGATTTGGAGGATTTGGAGGTTTTGATGAACCTGATTTAGATACAAATGCTCAAATTACAATATCTTTTGACACAGCTATTTTAGGTGGTAAGCAACATATATCATTAAATGGAGACTCTTTTGATGTAAAAATTCCTGAAGGAATAAATGATGGTCAAAAAATTAGAGCAAAAGGTAAGGGAAAATCATACAATGGACAAAGGGGTGATTTAATTATCAAAATAAATGTTGCTTCAAATCCTGATTATGAAAGAGATGGAGACACTTTAACTAAATTTTTCGATATACCTTTAAAAACAGCACTATTTGGTGGGAAAATTGAAATACCTACAATTCATAAAACAATAACTCTAAAAGTTCCACAAAATACTAAACAAAATCAAAAATTTAGAGTTAAAGAACTTGGTGTTTTAAATAGAAAACTAAATCAAAAAGGTGATTTATATTTAAAAGCAAATATTATATTGCCTAAAGTTGAAGATTTAGATGAAAATCTAGTTAAAAGTCTTGAAGAGCATTTACCTGAAACTATCTAAAATGTAAAAGGAAATTCATGGATACAAATAGCTATGTAGAACCCGTTTACTTAATCTCAGCAGTTGCTGAGATTTTAAATATTCACCCTCAAACACTAAGACAATATGAACGAGAAGGTCTTATTAAACCATCAAGAACAAATGGAAAAATTAGACTTTACTCTCAAAAAGATATTGACCATATTAAATATGTTTTAACTCTTACAAGAGATTTAGGAATAAATCTAGCTGGTGTTGATATGATTTTACAGCTAAACAATAGAATTGAAACACTAGAAAATGAAATATTAAAATATAAAGATAAATTTAAAAATATAAACAATATGTCTGTAGTACCTGATACTAAGGCATTAGTAATTAAAAAAACATCTTTTGATATTGTAATTATAGAAGAGAAATAAAAAATATAGAAAAATAAAAAGAGAAGATTAAATCTTCTTCTCTTTTCAATTAGTTTTATTGTTGTTGATGTGCAGTAGTTATGTTGTACTGAACAACATAATCTCTCATTAATGGTGGAATATCTAAATAGTTATCATCATCAGGATTAAGATGAGCTGTACCTTTTTCATTATCATTATTGATTCTATCTTCTGGAGTCTCATTTTTTGACTCAAATCCTGTTGCAACAATTGTAATTTTAACTTCATCAATATCTAAAGTTCTATCAGAACTTGTACCAAAAATAATTTCAGCATTTGAATCCATTCTATCATTGATGTTACCCATTACATCATTGATTGCTAAAAGAGGTACTTGTGGGTGAATATTAAAGTGAATTAAAATACCCTTTGCACCACTTAACGAAACTTTATCTAAAAGTGGTGAATCAATAGCATCTTCTAAAGCTCTTTGGGCAGCACCCTCACCTTTTGCTTTACCAATACCCATTAACGCCATACCTCTATGTTGCATAATAGTTTTTACATCAGCAAAGTCTGTATTAATATCAGAGTTACCTGGATTTAAAATAACTTCACTCATACCATTTACAGCTTGATAAAGTATGTTATCAATAATTTTAAAGGCATCTTTCATACCAACAGTTTCATCAATGATTTCTAATAATCTATCATTTGGTACTACAATAATTGAATCACTAACTTTTTTAAGTTCTTCTAAACCAAGATTGGCTAATCCTGCTCTTTTTTTACCTTCCCATTGAAATGGTTTTGTTACAACAGAAACAGTTAAAGCTCCAACTTCTTTTGCAGCTTTAGCAATAATAGCAGCAGCACCTGTTCCTGTTCCACCACCAAGTCCAGCAGCTATAAAAGCGATATCAGCACCTTCTAAAGCACTTTTTATCTCTTCATAACTTTCAATAGCAGAATCTCTTCCAATCTCTGGTTTCATTCCAGCACCTAAACCTTTTGTCAATTTAGCACCTAATTGAATTTTCTTTGGAGCTCTTGAGATTTCTAATACTTGTCTATCTGTATTTGCAGCAATTAAATCTACTTTGCTACATCCCTCTTTTATCATGTGGTTAACCATGTTACAACCACCGCCACCAACACCAATTACAGTAATTTTTGCTACATTATCTGATAATATTCTGTTAGGCATTTCTACTTTTATTTCATCTGCATTAAATAAATCTTCCATTAAAACCACTCCGAAATTTTTGTCCAGAATTTACCAACACCTTTTTTCTTTTGTTTGTCATCTAAAGGTGTTAAAATTGCCTGTTTATTGTTTAAATCTAAATTTGAAAGATTAGTTTCATTAGATTTAACATTTGCACTTGTATTAATATCATCTGCTTTTTGTGTATTAATATCAACATGTGCAGGTTTTGAGATTCTTGGATCTACTTTAATAGGTCTAACAAGTTTTTTGTTTGAATCAAGCTCAAAACCTCTTGATTTTCCTAACATTAGATACAAAATACCAACAATCGTTGACATAGTTGGTTCATCTAAACTCATAAAACCATTTTTAATGTTTTTAGGTGCTGAAATTGAAACTGGAATTCCATCAAATACAGCTTGAGCTAAGACCTTGATTCCATCAAGATTACTCATTCCCCCTGTTACAACTATACCTGAACCAATATTATCTAGTAAACCAGATTTTTTAAGATTTTTTCTAATTAATATTAAAATCTCTTCAACTCTAGCATGAATAATAGTTTGAATACTCTCTAACGCAACTTCACTTGAAGTATGCTCATCTCCGATTCTAGGGATTTTTACTTTTGTAATACCTAAATCATTTTTAGGACTGTAATCTTTGATTAGCGAACCATAATCAATTTTTAATTTTTCAGCTGCTGCTGGTGGAGTGTGAAGCATTTCTGATAAGTCATTTGTAATATGACTTGAACCAACAGGAATGAAGCCGTTAAAAATTAAAGAGTTGCTTTTAAAACAAACAAACTCAGTTGTAGAGTCTCCCAGATTAATTACTGTTGCACCAAATTTCTTTTGTTGAGAATCTAATAGTGCCATAGCAGAAGCATATCCATCTAAAACAAAAATGCAATTTTCAATACCTGATATTTTTAAAGCTGATTTTATATTTGTTAATGAAGTTCTTTTAGCTGTCACAATAAAAACAGAAGCTTCTAATCTTGAACCATTCATATTTAAAGGATTATCAACATCAACTGTATCATCAACTTTAAAATGAATTGGAATAACATGAATTACTTCATATTCTGGAACAATAGTCGCATTATATAAAGCCATTTGCATTACTTGATTGATTTCTGTTTCAGTTATTATTCCATTTGGAACATTTACTGAACCAGAACTTCTAATGCTCTTTGTATGATTTCCAGAAATTGAAACTACAGTTGTATCAAAGTTTTCCAAAGTATTTTTTTTGGCCATTAAAACAGCATCTCTAATACTATTAGCAGCATCTTCGATATTTGTAATTATACCCTTGTAAATACCTTGACTTTTTTGAGTACCTATTCCTAAAATACCAATATTATGTTCCAAATCAGGTTTAGCAATTACTGCTTTAACGCTTGAAGAACCAAAGTCTATTGCTAAAAGAGTATTATTCAATTTCTATTCCTTTGTTTGTATTGATGATTGAATTTCGTATGTATTTTTTAAAGAATCAATCAAATTTTTCATAATTTCTTTATCTTGTAAACCTAAAAGAGTACTTTTTACAATCTCTGATTTAGTTTTATCAACTTTAGCAAATTTAGAATCTAAAACTTTAAATAAAACTACTTTATTTTCTAAGGAAATTGTACCACTTTTAGAAGGTGTTGAGAACATTTGATTTAAAAATGCCCCTGCTTCTTGAGCAGATAAACCAGGAATTTTATCCAATGAATCTCTTGTGATTCCATTTACTTTAGAACCCGTAAATGTTGCTAACATTTCATTTGCTTTTTTAGTTAGTTCTTCATCTTTTTTTACAGATAGATAAGCTTTTGATACTTCATTTTTAACTTCTTCAAAAGCTAAAGGTACAGGCATCTCTACATCATCAATTTTCAATACTAAATATTGATTATTGTGTAAAATAGGTTTTAAAATATCACCTTTTTTAGCATTAGTAATAGCTAAGTTATCTTCAGCTGAATATGGTAATTTACTTATATCAAAATCTAAATTTGAATTGAAATTTTCTTCACCTTTTTTAAGAGCTAAATAGTGTTTTAAAGCCTCTTTTTTTGAAGCTTTTTCATCAATTGCTTTAATTATTTCGTTTTTAGCGTCATCTAAAGATTTTATTTTTCCATCTTCATATCTATAGTCATTTTTGTATTTGTCATAGAAATCTTGAATTTCAGCAACACTTGGATTAGTTGATTCAATATTTAAAGATGAAACTGATAATTTGTATTTAGTTTCAGACATGTAAGAGTTTTTATTTTCTTCCCAGTACTTCTTTAAATCTTCATCATTAATAGTAACTTTAATATCGTTTTTAGAGATAATTTTATACTCAATATCATTTTCTAAAAATAGTAATGAACTTAAGTTGTTAACTTCATTTTGTGTTGGATTTATTACAAATAGCTCTTGAACTTTTTGAAGTAAAATCCCTCTTTTTAATGAGTCTTCAAAAACAACAGGAGTCATTCTATTTTGATTTAAAACTTTAATATAAGTCTCTTTGTCAAATTTTCCATCTTTTAAGAAGGCTTGATATTTTACTAACTCTTTAGCAATATCTTCATCTGTAACACCTAAACCTAAAGAATCAGCATAAGATAAAATCAAGTTTTTTTGTATTGCTTGTTGATAAGCAGCATCTCTTAAATTTAATTTTTGTGCCATTTCTTCATTAAATGAAGTGCCAAATAGTCTTGCATATTGGTCATACAAAGATGAATACTCTTGTTGAAACTCTTCTACAGAGATTTCTCTATCCCCTACAACTGCAACTGCCCCACTTTGTTTTCCATAATCATAAGAACCCCATCCTACGAATCCAGCACCAACAAACGCAATTGTACTTATCCAAATAGTAATAACAAGCCATTTTTTATGTCTTTGCATCCAAGTTATCATAAACTAATATCCTCTTAAAAATTTAAGATATATTACAAAAAAAATTCTTTTAAAAAAGTTAATCCTGTGTAAGCTCTAAATCTAGTAGTATTTCATTCTTTGAAATATTATTTTTTGAAAGTAAATCATTAATTACTGATTCTCTAATTGTTATTTCTAATTTTTTGCAAGCAGTTTCAAAAGCTTGTTCTTCTCCAACAATAAAACACATTTTTTTTGCTCGGGTAATAGCTGTATATAAAAGTTTTGTATTGTGCATAATATAATGTGAAAAACTCATAGGAATCAATGCTGTTTCATATTCCATACCCTGAGTTTTATGAATTGTTAAACAATAAGCTAAAGATAAGAGTGAAATAATATTATCAAAGTCATAAAATACTACCATATCATCATTTGGATATAAAACTATGCACTTTTCTTCATCAAAATCTAGTTTAATTATTAGTCCTAATTGACCATTAAAAACTCTTTTTTCTAGAAAATCTGTTGAGCCACTTTTGTACATGCTCATTGTTTGAGCTCTCATATTTTCATTTTTTATATGAATTACTTTATCTGTAATTTTAAACTTACCTAGTTTTGTTTCTAATGCTTTTGATTTAGTGTGATTAAAAAGAGTTTGAAGCTGAATATTTAGATTATCAACACCTAAAGTTCCACCTTTCATAGGTGTAATTACTTGAAACAGTGTCAAAGCACTACTAATATCTTTTTTCTTAATTAAGTCATAATAAGTTTGAATATAAGAAGATGCGATATTTAAAATATTATTTAAAATTAATGTTGATAATTCAACCCTTTGCTCACTAAACTCATTTTGAGATAAAGAATTTTTTTGTGCGTAATAATTTTGCATTGAAACATTTACAAAAGCAAAATCCTCATACTCTTTTTGATATTCAGGTAAAGCTCCAACTCTAATATCGTTTGCAATCAAAGCTATAGCTTGGTTCTCATTTTGTCTGTAAATTTTTGTTAGTTTACATATTGGAGCAAGTTCATATTTAATACTATCAGCTAAAATATTTCCAGCTCCAATTGCTGGTAATTGACCATCATCACCAACTATTATAAAAACTGTATCATCACTTATTTTTGAGATAATTTGATTAAAAGTTACAGAGTTTACCATTGAAGCTTCATCTAAAAGTATAACTTTATGGGGAAAAAAATCTTGCTCTTTATGTTTCATAAGCAATGATTGAATTGTTGAAGAATTATATCCTGTTGTATCAGATATTCTTTGAGAGGCAATACCACTTAATGCTATAGTTATGATATCATCAAAACTACATATCTCTTCTAAAAGTTCAAGTATTGCCCTACTTGAAGTTGATTTACCAGTTCCAGCATAACCAATCAAAAATAGTGTTTTATGACCTTCATTTATAAGTTCTACTGCTCTTTTTTGTTCATCACTTAAAGTAAAACCTAAAGTTTTCTCTTTTTTTTCTAAATAGGCTTTAAAATCAGAGTTGATTTTTTTATTTTTATCATCTTTTCTTCTGTGAAAAAAGTCTAATATATTTCTTTCAGCCCAATATAAATTTGATAAAGAGTATCTATTCTCCTTTGTTAAAAAGATATCTTCTTCAACTACAAGTTTTGCCATAGCATTTTCATAAAGTTCTTCTTGATTTTCAAATCTCAATTGCTCATCTAAAAGATTATATAAGTGAAATTTATCAATTGAAGAGTTTCCATTATTATCGCAATACTCTTTTAAAGTGTAATTTAAACATGCCATAATTCTAAATTCACTTTTTGGGTCAATTCCTAATGATTTAGCTATTTCATCAGCTTTTTTAAATCCAATACCTTTTATGTTTATCAAAATATATGGATTTTTCTTGATTTTTTCTATTAAATCTTGAACTTCTCCAAAAGCTGAATATATTTTTGTAATTAAACTTGAAGTAACACCATATTTACCTAAAAATGAACCTAATTCTCTTAAGTGTTTGAATTTTTGCCACGATTGAACTATCGTGTTAAGTTTTTTTTCTTTGATACCTTTAAATTTTAAAAGTTCATTTGGATTTTCATTTAGAATATTTACTAATTCTTCTTCTGAATATTTTTCAAGAAGTTCTTTAGCAAATTTATTTCCAACACCTTTAACAATTTTTGTCAAGAAAAAGTATAATTCTGCTTCTTTGATAGATAAAGTATCAAACTCAAATTGAACACCATATTTTTTATGATTTATCCAATTACCACTTAATAAAATCTCTTCCCCAACAATTTTTTCAATATCAGTATCAAAATAGTTACCACATATTTTTTGATTATTTTCAAGTACAGCTATAATGTAGTTTGTTTCTTCATTTTTGTATAAAACTTTTTTTAGAACACCTGAAAGTTTAAATGTTTTTTCTGAACTTTTTTGATTTAATTCAGCCATTAATATCCATCATCAAATTTGCTTTTTTTGTGTTTATCTTTTGAATAAGTAGCTTTATTTTTCTCTTTTTGAATTAAATTAGCCTCTTTTAAAAGATTATTTCTCTCTTCTTCAAAATCATCAGTATGATGTTTTGTATACATTAAAAGTTGTTCAATAAAAGCATGCAACATATTGTAGTAATTTGAATGCAAATCAACTTTTTCAACTCTTTTAGTATCTTCATGATTTTTTAGAGTTCTTTCAATAAACTTATTATGGTCAAATTCAGGCATTTTTAACAAGGAAACAGTTCTTGTAAAAAATTTTTCAACTATTCTTATGTATCTAATTCTTTTTTGTTTTTCGTGCATAATTATTTCAAAAGTTCTTCAAGATTTTCAATAGGTCTAGCAATAACTGCTTTTCCATTTTTAATAATAATTGGTCTTTCAATAAGTTTTGGATTTTCAATCATAGCATCAATAATTTTATCTTCATTTGTTTCTGATTTTAAGTTTAGTTGTTTGTAAATATCTTCACCAGTTCTTAAAAGTTCTTTTGCACTAATTCCTAATTGGGATAATACAGATTTAAGTTCTTCTTTTGATGGTATTTGTTTTAAGTACTCTTTTACTTCAAAATCTAAGTTTTTTTCTTCTAAAAGTTGCAAAGCATTTCTTGATTTTGAACATCTTGAGTTGTGCCAGATTTTGATATTAGCCATAAAAGTCCTTTTTTACTTTTTGTGAATAATATCAAAAAAAAATGGAAGTATCAATTTAAATTACAAAATGTAATATTTAAAAATCAAAATTCATAGTTAAAAATTCTTGATTTTCTTCCTTAATCATTTCATCGTAAATAGCAAGAATATCATAATCTTCAATTTTATTAATTTTTTCAAGAGCTACATATTCTGTATTAGAAGATTCTAACATCATTTCTGTGTCATATACCGATAAAGATATATATTCATTAGATTCAGTTATATCATAACTGTCAACTATATTAGTTAAATTTGATTTTTTATTTTCAATTTTACTTAAATTTACCCAAGAAGATTCATCTTTAATATCACTTATTGATACAAAATTATTCTGTTTTAAATCATCAAATTCAAGTGAACTCAACTGAATATAACCATCATTTGCAAAAGAAAAAGATAGTAAAAAAGTAGATATCAATATAGATTTTTTCATGAAATACTCCTTTATGTTATTAAATTGTGTCACATTATACCACATTATTATGAATTTAAAATAAATCAGATATATGATACAATCACAAATGATAATTTCAAATAACTCTTCAATGAATATTTTACTGCCTAATAATAACACTCTTCTTAAAGAAGCCCTTAAAAACATTGATAATAAAGAATTGCTAAATCTATTACAAAATAAAAATTTATCTACACAAGAAATACTAAAAAACATATTTGAACAATTAAAAAATCCAGATAAATCAAACCAATCTCTTATTAACTTTTTGAAAAATTCAAACTTTTTTAATGACTTAGGTAATTTGTCTTCAAATATAAATGATTTATTAAAAAATATAAAAAGTAATGAGAATTTAAAATCTTTTTCCAATTCATTGGAAAATTTTTCTAAAAACATCAAAGATATTGACGCTCAAAGTCTAGAAAAAAATATTAGGGATTCGGGAATATTTTTAGAATCAAAATTAAACAACTATACAAATATTGATTCTAAAAATATACTAAATGATTTGAAAACAATTATTCTAAAACTACAAGATGAAATTGCTAAAAATTCTTCAGAAACAAAGCATGGTAGTGATTTATCAAAACTAGTAGATAAAATTTTAACTCAAATTGAAACATCACAAATGTATTCAATTCTTTCAAATTCCAATTATATTTATATTCCTTTTTTATGGCAAAATTTAGAAGAAGGAAATATAGAAATAACTAAAAATGAAAGTGATAATTTTTATTGTAAAATTAATATTACCCTTAAAAACTATGGAAAAGTAGAGTTGACTTTGGGAATATTTGAAGAAAAAGATTTTGAAATTTATGCAAATTTTGAAAATAAAGAGTTCAAAGAGATTTTCAAAGAAAAACTTACATCTTTAAAAGATGGTTTTAAAAATCAAGAAATAAATATAAAAGTACTTAGAATAAATGATTTTAATGAAAATAAATCACCATACAACTCAAATCAAAATATTTATGATGTAGACTCTTCAATTCTTAATCAATTGGATATCAAAGCATAATGGAACAAAATATTTCAAATAAAAAAGCTGCTGCTTTAAAATATGACATAGGTAAAGATAGTGCTCCTAAAGTTACTGCAAAAGGGAAAGGTAATACTGCTTTAAATATTATAAAAATTGCTAAAGAAAATAATATCCCAATAAAAGAAGATCCTGATTTAGTGGAATTATTATCTCAAATTGATTTAGATAGAGAGATTCCACATAACATGTACAAAGCTATTGCTGAAATATTTTCATACATTTATGATATTTCAAACAAAGGTTTAGAAAAAGATAAACAATTAGAAGATATAATCTAGAAAAAATAAAACAAAACATGGCAAAAAACTTACTAGATAACCCTATTTTTATATTTATATTTTCTATTGTTGCAATATTTTTAAATACAATATTATCTAGCCATTTCTTGCTTTTGATTTTTAGTGGTTTTTTATTTTTAGCCTTTAATACTGCTCTTAAAAATAGATATATGTACTCACTTTTTGTTGTTATTATTACATTTACAATTATTGAATACAATATTGGTTTAAAACTATTTACACTTAGTATCATTTCACTATTTTTATATGTTTTCATACTACCTTTTGTAAATAGAATCAATTCATTTAATAAATCCAACAGCTATGTTTACATAATTATCTTTTATGGTTTGTTACATACGATTTGGGGAATGCAAACAAATTTTACAGAAGCACTTTTCTTTTCGCTTCTTATCAACTTTGTTATTGATGTAATTTTAATTGGGGCTTTAATTTGACAAATAGATTGAATTTAATATATTTTTTTATTGTATTGATTATTATTTTACTACTTTCTAGGGTTTTTTTCTTAAGTATAAAATCAAACTCATACTATGAAGAACTTTCTAAAAGTAATTATATTAAAAAAGTCCCAATTGTTCCTGTAAGAGGTATGATTGAAGATAGAAATGGTGAAAAACTAGCTATCAACAATTTAGGTTTTTATGTAGCAATAAAACCTCATTTAAGTGGTTACAAAAACAAAGAAGAACTTGAAAAAACAGTTAGTTTTATTGTTGAACATTTCCCTAATTTTGAAAAAGAAAGACTACTAAAAGAATACAAAAAAAATGATTCTCCTTATAATCATGAATATGTAAAAGTTATTGATTACATCGATTACGATGAATTCTTTCCAAAATTTACAATTTTTTCTGCAAATAAAAATATAAAAGCAGATGCTTCAAGCAAAAGATATTATCCATATAAAACAATAGCATCTCATGTTATAGGTTATATAGGAAAAGCTTCAAGAATGGATAATTTAAATAATGAATTATCAGAGTACACAGGAATTATTGGAAAAAATGGCTTAGAAAGATATTACAATGAACAACTTCAAGGTCAAATTGGTTTTAAAAATGTAAAAGTAAATGCAATAAATGAAGAACTTGAAGTTTTAGAAGTAGTAGAACCTAATCACACGGAAAGTTTAAAAACAACACTTGATATAAAACTACAACAATACATAAATGAAATATTTGATCATAAAAGTGGTGCTGTAATAGTTATGGATGCTAACAATGGAGAATTATTAGCAGCTGCTTCTTTTCCTGAATATGACAATAATATTTTTGTAAGTGGAATTAGTGTTAATGAATGGAATGAAATGAGAAACGATTTTAATCATCCATTTACAAATAAATTAATTAATGGATTATATCCACCGGGTTCTATTGTTAAAATGGGCGTTAGTCTATCATTTTTAGAAAATGGGATTGATGAAAACTTTAGCGTTAACTGCACAGGTGCTATTCAAATAGGAAATAGAAATTTTAGATGCTGGAAACATGAAGGCCATGGTCATGTTGATTTTAGAAAAGCTATTAGAGAGAGTTGTGATGATTTCTTTTACAAAGCAAGCTTAAGAACAGGTATTAACTCTATATCAGAGACTTTAGCTAAGTATGGTTTTGGGCAACCTACAGGTGTGGATTTAAACAACGAGTTTTTTGGAATCAATCCAAATAAAAATTGGAAAGAAGAGAAATTTGGAGAGCCATGGTATGTTGGGGAAACTGTAATTACATCAATAGGACAAGGTAATATGCTTGTAAGCCCAATGCAAATGGCAAGATATACAGCTTTTTTAGCTACAAATAAACTACCAACTCCACATTTTCATAAAGCAAATTACAAAGAACCTGTTTATATAGAAACAAATCCTAAACATATGAAACTTATGAGACAAGGTATGTATGATGTTACACATCATCCAAAGGGAACTGCTACAAATTATATTAATAGTAAAGTTGATATTGCAGGGAAAACTGGTACTGCTCAAGTAGTAAGTATTCCCCAATCAGAGAAAAAAAGAATGAAAGAGAGTGAACTAGAATACTATCACAGATCTCATGCTTGGCTAACTACCTATGGCCCTTTCAAAAATCCAAAATATGTTGTAACAGTTATGGTCGAACATGGAGGACATGGTGGAAGCGCAGCTGGAGCTATAACGAGTAAAATTTATGATAAATTATATGATTTAGGCTATATTACTCAAACAAAATAATCAAATTTCAATATTTAATCAATGTTTAGATAATATTATTTTTTAAAATAATCAAGAAATAGGATATTTATTGAAACTACTGTTTAGCTTTTTAATTTTCGGACTGTCATATTTATTTGCCCAAGAGCAAGCTCCTATGATAAATCTATCAGTTGCAGCTGTTGATCAACCTGCTCAATTTGTTAGAACAATTAATATTGCGATTATATTAGCTTTACTAGTTTTAGCCCCTACTTTACTTTTAATGGTAACATCATTTACAAGAATTGTTATTGTATTTTCCCTTTTAAGACAAGCTCTTGGTTTACAACAAACACCACCTACACAAATCATCATTTCATTAGCTTTAATCATGACTGTTTTTATTATGGAACCTTACGCTAAAAAATCATGGGAAACTGGTATAAAGCCCTATATGGAAGAAAAAATTGGTTATGAAGAAGCCCTAAAAAATGGTATTGACCCATTTAAGCAATTTATGATTAAAAATACAAGAGAAGCTGATTTAGCTTTATTTTACAGAATAAAAAAAGAAGAAAATCCAAAAAATATAGAAGATGTTTCTATCACTATTTTAATGCCTGCATTTATAGTAAGTGAACTTAGAACAGCCTTTGAAATAGGTTTTTTAATCTTCTTACCATTTTTAGTAATTGATATTATTGTATCTTCAATTCTTATGTCTTTAGGGATGATGATGCTACCTCCCGTAATGATTTCTCTACCCATCAAAATCATCTTCTTTATCGTGATTGATGGTTGGGCATTGATTATTGGAAACCTTGCTCAGTCCTTTAAATGATGGGGTTTGTAGAGGTTTTATGATTGGTTTTATATACAAAGTGAAACATTTAAATATATAGAATCTATTAAAGTTATTTATAAATTATTATTTAAGCTCAAACTCTTGTAACTATTGTATAATCAATGACTTAAAAATTATGATTAAGCTTTTATAGGAATAAATTTGATGAAAAATCGGTCGTTATTAGCTTACTTACTAATTTCAGGTATTGGAAGTTTGTCACTTCATGCTTATACATGGGATTATTATGATGTAGCTGGGATTGTAGAAAATACAGGCAAGATTGCCCCTTTAAGATTCGATGGGGCAATTAATTCTAGTACCGGTGCTCTATATCATACCAACATCAACACTGCTCATTTACAAGCAGGTTTGGATGATATTGTTTTTTATAACTCTGATGCTACAAATCAACCTAATCTAGTTCATTATCTTGTAAATGATGTGACAAGTCAAGCTGATTCATTGGTTTATGTTCATACTAATAATCTTACAATCGAAGATATAACGCTTTCTAGTGAAAATACCCTATTCATTTTCGATAAACCAAATTCTACAATGCAGTTAAACATTAATAATGGTACATTAGATTTGTATAAAGCACCAATTTTTATATCTCCAAATCCTCTTGAAATAAATGTCGGATCTACAACTTTATAGAAGGACATCAACTTTAAAACGATTCATTGCAGATATTTCATCACCTACAATAGTGACGATTGATCCATTACTACACTTAAAATATTAGACACAGAAGATTTTTATTCTACTGATTATCTATATTTTCGTGAATCGGCACAGATAAATGTCAATATTGCTTCTGAATTAATTGTAGATTCAAGCAAAGTTGTTCTTATAAAGGTTCAATCAATGCTAATGATGGGGATGTTACCATACAAGGAACTAATATGTTGGTGTTTTTAGTAGTGTAAGTGACAATGGTAAGGAAGTTTCAGCATCAATGGATATGGTTTATCATTTTTAATGTACAATGAAAATTAGTGGAAAATAAGAAAACCTAGATACTAGGATTTTCTTATACTTTTATTCAGTAATCATATAGATAAAATACTTTTAACTTTGAATAACCTCAATTTTGTTGACAATTTTTTATTCAGTTGAATAAGTATCTATTTTATTAGCTTTTTAAATTATAATAAGATGCCGATTTATGATAATCTAGCTCTACTTGTAAATCTGAAATATATCTAGATATATAATAAAACACTATTATCTAATATAATATTATAATTATTAGTTGAAATCAGAAATTTAACCAACTGCCATTTTAGCTATATTTTTCCATAGAAATGGTGGAATTTCATATTCAAGTTCCCAAGTTATACTCATTGGTTGACTGCCATAATGAGATTTATAAAAAACTTTACCCAAACAAATGTAAGTCATCACATTTTTATTTTCATCATGATTTGTTTCTCTAACAAAAAGGATTATGTTTTTTCCAATTTCTTGATGATTGATGTAGCTCTGACCTTTTGGTGATTCAGGTTTTGTTGAATTTTGAGATTGCCAGTGAAAAAGTTTTTCATTAATCGCATAATCATCATACATAGTTGTAGGTGAATACTTTTCTTCAGTTTTTTCTAAAGTCACAAAAAGAAGCTCAGTGTTTTTTTCTTTAATATCTAAAACACCTTCTCGACTACTAGATTTTTTATCAAAACTGTGTACACCAAAACCAGCTAAAATTTGCTCTCTTGTATATCTTGAGTGAACTTTTATAGGAGTTTGAAAAGAAAGGTTTAAATCGTATTCAATATAGTTGATTTTTTCACTCAGTATCTCAATTACTTCTTTTAGTTCACTTGTCAGTAATTTATTTTCTCCAATATATTTTATACCATTTTCTAAACTATCAAATTGGTTTGGTTCTTGAAAAAAATCGTAATACAACATAAGAGCCATTAATTTTTCATCTTGATTATTTAAATTAAATCTAAAATCATTTTGAATAAGTGATAATATAAATTGAAAATATTTGTATGATTTTGTCAGTAAAAGTTTTTTTGTTAGCGCTCTTACAAGTTCTTTTTCATTGGTTTCACTAAAATCTTTTACCACATTTGCTTCATAGCAAAGTTTTGTAAAACTATCATTTTTGTAAAATTTTTCTAGAGGTATATGGTTTACTTTTGTAAAGTTTTTAATTGTAAGTGGTAAGTTTGTATAGCTTTGAAAATTTTGTATTTTATTGATAAGTTTTCTTTTCCCAAGCATCGTAGCTTTTTTGATGTTGTTTAAAATATGTTCTTTTGCTTTTTTTTCTAAAACAATAGAACAACCCAAAGGAAGATGTGGAAATTCATTTTCTATTTCATCTTTTATTGAAGTTGATGTTTTTCCGATTAATCCTCTAAATTTTCCTTCAAAATCATATTCATCTCTTGCATTTCCAACAAAGTCTAAAACAGTCAAACACTCTTTATTATCCGCAAATCTTAACCCTCGTCCAAGTTGCTGTAAAAATACAGTCAAACTCTCTGTTGGTCGTAGAAATAAAATAGTATCAATCTCTGGAATATCAACTCCTTCGTTGAAAATATCAACAACAAAAAGATAATTTATCTCTTTGCTTAATAATTTATATTTAATATCATTACGATTTTTATTTCCACTGATTAAATAGTCTGCTTTTAATCCAGCTTTACAAAAGTTTTCACTCATAAACTGTGCGTGCTCTTGAGAAACGCAAAATCCTAAAGCTATTACATCATTAATATTTGTTAGATATTCTTCACATTTTTGAAGTATGTCACGAACTCTTTGTTCAGTAGATAAAGCATCACTTAACTCTGTTGTTTGATATTTACCATTTTGCCATTTTATATTTTGTAAATTTATATTGTCACTTATTCCAAAATATTGAAAAGGACAAAGTAGTTTTCTATTTAGAGCTTCAGGAAGTCTTATTTCAGCTGCAATTACATCACAAAAATCGTTCAGTATATTTTCATTATCCATTCTTTAAGGAGTTGCTGTAAGTCCTAAAAGTATTTTTGGCTCAAATTTGTCTAATATAGGGCGATAGCTTTTTGCTGCAATATGATGCACTTCATCGATAATAATAAAATCATAATAATTTAGAGATAATTGAAGTAATTCTATATTGTTTTGTAAAGTTTGAACTGATGCAAAAAGATATTCAAAACCTGTTGGTTCAATTCCATCAACCCAAAGTTCACCAAAATTATTATCTCTTAGTATTGATTGAAAAGTATCTCTTGCTTGAATTAAAATCTCTTTTCTATGTGCTACAAAAAGAAGTTTTGCGTTTTTATTTTGATTTTTAAATCTTTTATAGTCAAATGCACTAATTACAGTTTTACCTGTACCAGTTGCTGCAACAACTAAATTTTTAAAACGATTGTGTATGTCTCTTTGTGTTTGTAACTCTTCTAAAATCTCTTCTTGATAATGGAATGGTCTAATATCAAAAAATGTAGAAAATCTATTTTGATTTTCTATGGAGTCGTTTTTTAATGCTATTTGTAGCTTCTCTTTTTGTTCCCCTGTAAAAAGCTCAAACTCTTTATCTTCCCAGTATGTTTCAAAAGTTTTTTCAAATTTTTTTATTATATGAGAAATTTCTGCTGTTGTAACTTTTAGATTCCATTCTAAACCACTTGTTAATGCACTTTTTGAAATATTTGAAGAACCAATGTAACCTGTATGAAAACCAGTATTTCTAAAAAATAAGTACGATTTTGCATGAAGTCTTTCATTTGCAGTATTATAAGAAACTTTAATTTGCGTATTTGGTAAACTTGCTAAAAACTCAATTGCTTTTAAATCAGTTGCACCCATATATGAAGTAGTAATAATTTTTAATTTTTTACCTTTATTTGTGAACTCTCGAAGCTCTTTTTCAAATATTCTTATTCCAGACCATTTTATAAAAGAGACAAGTAGGTATATTTTATCTGATGATAGAATCTCTTTTTTTATTTCACTTTCAAGTGAAACTCCAGCATTACTTCCTGTAAAAAGTTCACTTTGTGTTAGTCCTGTATAAGGAGTTATCTCTTTAATATAATTATCAAAATTAACAATATCAGAATCAATTTTTGGTAAAACAGCTTTTAGTAAATTGCCATTAAGATCAACTAAGTTTTGCGTAAAGTCCTGTTTTTGTATCTCATTTTCTAAAATTAGAATTATCTTATTGATAATCCCAATTTGTTTTTGAATACTATCTTCACCACTTATTAAATCTAAAGCAAATTTAATAATTTTTGTACAATAATTTGTTAGTATAGCAGAGGCTTCAGCTTTTTCAATAGATGATGTCTGAATATAGAAATTTTCTATATTTGTAGTACTTATTTTTTCAGAAATAAGCTTATTTAATAACTGCTCATATAATCCAAGTTTAAACATTATAAAAATCCAATTTAATTAATAATATATTTTAATGTTTTTAGCATTAGCAGTTATACTATTATCAATAATATCAGCAACTGCAGTTTCAAATGTATATCCTATATCCCTTAATGATTCTATAAGAGATGATGCTTTTGGAAGTAGTGATAAAGTTTCCATTTTTATGCCCAATATAATTTTTTTTATATTATTTCAAAAGATTTGTATAAAATACATTAAAATATTACTAAATTCAAAAATTGATACACTCCCTCACAACTTTTGAGTATAAACAATATACCTCTTACTTCCACCAGCCCTTACAGCATCAAACGGCCAGCAAGTTACAAGTACAAGTTCTTCGGTTCCAGTATATATTCCTAACTTATCTGTTTTAGTATCAATTACTTTTGTATGAGTGATTTTATACCTATGTTCTTTGTTAGTTGTATCATATAAAACTGATGGTGCATCAGGTATGGACTTAATGGCATATATAGATAAACCAATTGAATTGAAGCCGGGAGAATCATGCCTAGTACCAACAGGATTATCAGTTGCATTTCCTAAAGAATATGAAATTCAAATAAGACCAAGGTCAGGATTAGCGGCAAAAAGCAATATTAGTGTTTTAAATACACCTGGTACAATTGATAGTGATTATAGAGGAGAAAT
>JALRJW010000294.1 GCA_023268955.1 Aliarcobacter sp.
AGGAGAAAGCTTTGAAAAATATAGGATAGCTAAAGATAATGTTAAATTAAATGAGTTAAAATTACTCCAGATTGAACAAAAACTTATTTTGGAAACAATTAAGGCATACTTAGATGTATATACAAACCAATCCGTAGTTAGTTTAAGAAAAAGAAGCTTAACAAGATTTAAAGAAAATGTAACGGCAACAAAATTAAAACTTGAAGCGGGTACTGTTACTCCAACTGTTCTCGCAGAATCTGAGGCTAAATTAGCAA
This sequence comes from Aliarcobacter sp., assembly GCA_023268955.1. GTDB lineage: Bacteria > Campylobacterota > Campylobacteria > Campylobacterales > Arcobacteraceae > JALRJW01. The sequence goes on from JALRJW010000294.1 coordinate 258, forward strand.
AAGCAATTGATCCAAAAGATTTAATTTCTAATTTCCCAAATGCAATCTATTTAGGAACATTTTCAAAAGCATATGCTTTAGGTGGAATGAGAGTAGGTTACGGTATTGCTAATCCTGAGATTGTTAAAAGTCTTTATAAATTAAGAGCTCCTTTTAATATTACAACATTATCATTAGCAGCTGCTATTGAAGCTTTAAAAGATGAAGAGTTTGTAAAAGAGTGTATTGCTAAAAACTTTGAAGAGATGACTAGATATGAAGAGTATGCAAAATCTAAAGGTTTTGATTATATTGAATCTTACACTAATTTCATTACTATTAAGTTTGGAGACAAATTTGTATCAAAAGTAGTTGCTCAAAACTTACTTCAAAGGGGAGTAATTGTTAGAGATTTAACAGGTTATGGTGTTAATGCAATAAGAATTACAATTGGATCAAATGAACAAAATACAAAAGTATTTAAAGTTCTTGACGAGGTTTTAGAAGAGTTAAAATAAATGAATAAAAATATAGACGTTAAAAACAAATCATTAAAAGAGTTAAAGCAACTTTCATCGGATATTAGAGAAAGAATAATTGATGTTGTATCAAGAAAAGGTGGTCACTTTTCTTCAACATTAGGTGCAGTTGAATTAACAATTGGTATGCATAGAGTTTTTGACGCCTATAAAGATCCATTTATTTTTGATGTATCTCACCAATGTTATCCCCATAAACTATTAACAGGAAGATGGGAAGAGTTCGAAACAATCAGACAATTTGGTGGTTTGAGTGGATTTACTAAACCAAAAGAATCAGATGCTGATTACTTTGTAGCAGGGCATAGTTCTACTTCTATTTCACTTGCAGTTGGTGCTGCTAAAGCTATTGATTTAAGACAAGAAGATAGGGTGCCAGTGGTTATGATTGGAGATGGCTCTATGACAGCTGGTATGGTATATGAAGCATTAAATGAACTTGGTGATTTAAAGTATCCAGTGGTTATCATTTTAAATGATAATGAAATGTCTATTGCAAAACCAATAGGAGCAATTTCAAAATACCTTTCAAAAATTTTAGCTGGTAAATACTATCAAGGTTTTAAAGCTAAAGTTGATAAATTTATTAAGAAAAATATGCCTGAAGGTACAACTTATATTGCTAAAAGAATGGAAGAAGCTTTAAAGCTTATTACTCCTGGAATTCTTTTTGAAGAAATGGGAATTGATTACATTGGTCCAATTGATGGACATGATTTAGAAGAAGTTATTGAAACACTTCAAATAGCAAAAGATATGAAAAAACCTGTTATTGTTCATGCAAGAACTGTAAAAGGAAAAGGTTATAAAATCGCTGAAGGTCAACATGAGCATTGGCACGGAGTTGGACCTTTTAATGTTGAAGATGGAGCTTTTGTAAAAAAAGAAGCTCCAAAAGCAGCAACTGCTGTATTTGCAGAAAGTTTGCTTGAGTTAGCTAGAAATCATGAAAACGTAGTTGGTGTAACAGCTGCAATGCCAAGTGGAACTGGAATTGATAAATTAATGAAAGAGTTTCCAAATAG
>JALRJW010000316.1 GCA_023268955.1 Aliarcobacter sp.
GAGGCATCATAATATCTAATAAAACAATATCAAATTTACCTGCAATAACACTTTCTAAGGCATGAATAGGATTAGAATAAGTTGTAACTGTATACTCTCCATTTCTACTTAAAAATCTATCCAAAACATTTAAAATTTCAACTTCATCGTCGATAATTGCTATAGAATATTTACTCATTTTTTCTCCAAATTGTTAATGAAACAGATCTTTTGCTGCTTCTTTCATTATTGTTTCTGTTTTTTCTTCTAAAATTTTATCTAAATATGTAAACACTTCAGCACTTGCATTTTCTACTAGCTGTGCTTTATTTTCTATTAACTTTTTAGAACAAGCTATTTCTGAATCAGAACATGAAGAAACTAAAGAGTTTGCCTCATCATGAACAATTTTGTGATATTTCTCAAGACCTTTATATGAAGGAGTATAACTAAACTCTTGTTTACCAAGTCCTGTATCGTACCATTTTCCAAGTCTACAATTATGATGATCAACTGGCTTAAATTGATGCTGACCTCCAAATATTAATTGATACATATTATTCTTATAAATTATGTGATCTAATTTTGCTAAATTTATGAAAATTTTATTTGAAATATTATCAACTTCATAAACAGATCTGTTTGCATTTTTTTGGAACTTATTCATTAAGTTTCCTAAAGTGTCTACACTTTTTTTAGTTTCTCCAATTACTCCAGATACAACATCTGAACTCTCTTTAATTTTTAAAGTTTCCCCTTGAATTGTATCAACAACATCTTTTATTTGTTTAGCAGCATCAGCACTTCTATTTGCAAGATTTCTTACTTCAGAAGCTACAACAGCAAATCCTTTTCCAGCTTCACCAGCAGTTGCCGCTTCAACAGCTGCATTAAGTGATAAAATATTTGTTTGAAAGGCAATTTCTTGAATGATGTTTATTACAGAAGATATATCTTTACTTTTTGAAACCAAAGAATTTACAATTTCATTTTCTATATTAATTTGATTTTCTAAATTTGCTGTATCCTCAACAATTTCTTTAGTAAGCTTAAGACCTGTTGTAGATCCATTTGCTGTATCTTTTGATTCTTTCATCATTTCTTGTAAATCTTCTAATAGATTTCCATAGGTATTTTGAGTATCATAAAGAGCTTTTGTCATATTTGCTGAATGTTTATATAATAATCCACCCTCTTTATTATCGTGTATTGAGGTCTTTTTTAGTGAAACTATTAAATAGTTTTTGAATTTTTTAACATCCATTTTAGCTTCACAATCCGCTAAAATAAGTGTATCTAAGCCTTTTGTAATAGCTTCAAAAACTGGTTTTGAATTAGGAATATTGATACTTGCTAATTTATTTTTAAAATATTCATTACCATTTGAATCAAAAACTACTATTCCCTCTTCTTGAGAGTGTGAAGCAATTTGTTTAAAAAGTTCAATCTGATTGTCATAGTATGAAGTATCAAAATCTTCTTTAACTTCTAGTTCATGTTCTAATTCTTTTATGTAATCATTTTTAGATTCAAGTTCCATTTTAAGAGAATTTATTTCATCTCTTAAAATTTTATTATCAATATCAAGTTTTTTATTTCCAAAAAACATATAAAATTCCTAATTTAGAAAGTTGACATATTTTATCTATTTTATATTAAAAATAACTTTCAAATAATTTAAAAATTAATAGCACACTTGTAACTTTGAGCAAAAACTATTTGAAAATTAAAGCCACCTAACTGACCTGTAATATCCAAACACTCACCAATAAAATAAAGATTTTTTTGAAATTTACTTTCAAAGGTCTGGTGATTGATTTCATTTGTGTTTATTCCACCTCTAGTAACTTCAGCTTTAGTGTAACCAAAATTACCTGCAGGTGAGAATTCATAGTAGTTTAAATTTTTTAACTTATTTAATTCATCATTTGTTAGTTTATTTACAGGTTTATCGATTAAGTCGATACTTTTTAAAAACTCTTGAATAAATCTTTTAGGCAAGTTTAAAGATGTACTTATATTTTTGTTTCCTATTAATAACTTTTCAATTTTCTTATTTGGTAAAAAATCAATTGCCATTTTACCTTTTTGCCAAAATAAAGATGAAGTTAAAATTACAGGTCCACTGCATCCTTTGTGGGCAAATAAAAGTGAACCTTCAAATTTTCTTTTATCAATAAAAACATTTGCCATTAGTGATATACCAGCTAAATCTTTAAACCAAAACTGCTCTTTTTGCACAGTAAATCCAACTAATGCTGGCTCGCATTTTTCTATAGTATGTCCAAATTTAGTTGCGATATCATAGGCAATTGAAGATGCTCCTAAGGAAGGATAAGACAATCCACCACTTGAAATAACTATTTTTTTTGCTAATATTTTTTGTTTATTTGTTTTTATCTCATAAACATCGTTTTTAAACTCTACATCTAAAACTTTTGTGTCCAAAAACTTTTTGATATGAGTTGTAAGTTTTGAAAACATATCAATAACATCTTGACTAGCGTTGCAAAAATATGTTCCCTTTACAATTTTAGGATTAACTTTTGGAAAAACACCATTTTTATTTAAAAATGCTAACAAATCCTTATTTGAATACTCTTTTAAAAGTTGAGATACTAAAGCTTCATCA
>JALRJW010000336.1 GCA_023268955.1 Aliarcobacter sp.
ATAGCTGTACCTTGACCATTTGTATATTTTGAAGTTGAGTGAACAACAACATCAACACCCCAAGCAATTGGGTTAAATAAAGCTGCACTTGCAACTGTGTTATCACATACAGTTAAAACACCATTTCTTTTTGCGATTTCTGTGATTTTTTCAATATCAGCAATAGCAATTTGTGGGTTTGATAATGATTCAAAGAAAATTGCTTTTGTATTTTCATCAATTTGCTCTTCTAAATCACTAGCATCAGCACTTTTAAATACTTTAGCTGTAATTCCAAATCTTTTAATAGTGTGAGTTAATAAAGTAACCGCTCCACCATATAATTTATCAGAAATTAAAATATTATCACCAGCTTCAGCGACATTTGCGATAGCATAGAAAATTGCACTTTGACCAGATGAAACACAAATAGCTGCTGCTCCACCTTCAAGTTGAGCAAATCTTTGCTCTAAAACATCAGTTGTAGGATTTGTTAATCTTGTATAGATTGGTCCTAATTCTTTTAATGCAAATAAGTTAGCTGCATGTTCAGAATCTCTAAATGCGTAAGCAGTTGTTTGTGCAATTGGCACAGACATTGTTCCCCAACCCTCTTTGTTGTTGTATCCTCCGTGTACTGCAATAGTATCTTTTTGCATATTTTTTCCTTTTATTAATCTTTAGTAATTTAATTTATGGTGAAATTGTATAGTATTTTTATTTTATTGTCAAGTGTTTTAATCACATTTAATAAATTTAGGGAATAATTAACTAGGTTTAGATTAAAAATAAGTCTTTCCAGCTATAAGATACTATCTATATAATACCTAAAACAAGGGCTTTTCTTAATTTATGTGAAAAAAGGTATCATAGGAAATAAATTTAATAAAAAATAGTAAAAATATAAATACAAGTAAATAAGTAAAGATTAAATTACTTGTATTTAAAGGTTAAAAATGATTGAAAATATATTTCAAAATATTAAAATTGATAAAGAAAATGAACAATTTTTTGACTTGATAAAAAGTGAAAATGTAAGAATAGAAAAAATAGTTTCAAATGGTCAAATAAGTGAAGAAGATTTTTGGTATGACCAAGATGAAAATGAATTTGTGATTGTTTTAAAGGGTGAGGCTATTTTAGAAATCCAAATTGAAGATAAAATCAATGAAATATTTCTAAAGCAAGGAGATTTTATAAATATTTCGGCACATCAAAAACATAGAGTTAATTACACAAGTACAGATGAACCTACTGTTTGGTTGGCTGTTTTTTATTGATTTAAGGCAAATAATACATTTGATATGTTTTAATATATAAGATATAATTCTTATAGATTAAAACATACAAAGGATAAATTATGTTAACTTATGGTGTTACAGATATTCAAAATAAACCATCATTAATAAAAGCTATTGATGTAGCTGAGATTATAGATAAAAGAAAACATACAACATTAGGATATTTTATCTCTTCAAAATATGATGAACTAATTAAACCTATAATTGAAAAAATTGATAGAGAAGAAAAATTAGCAAAATTAAAAAAACTAAAACAACATCAAGATTTAGAATTTGCAGAACTTGGAGTTGATGATGGAATTAAATAGAGGCGATATTGTAATTGTAAATCTCTATCCAAAAAAAGGTGATGAAGTTGGTAAAATCAGACCAGCTGTAATTATTTCAGGAAATGATGAAAATTCTATATTAGATACTATTATTTTACTTCCGCTTTCAACTGATTTAATTGATGATATGCAACCATATAGAATGAGAATATCTTCAAGAGAGGGTTTAAAACAAGATTCAGATATTTTAGTAAATCAAATTAGAACTTTATCAAAAATTAGAATCACAGAAAAAATTGCAAAATTAAGTGATGATGAATATAATGAAGTAATTGAAAATCTTTGTAAGAATTTTCATTAATAATAAATTGCTAAAATAAAATCATGATAAATAAAATTAAACAAACAACATCAACAGCTATAAATATTACAAAAGAGCAATTTGATAAAACATTTGATTTCGCAAAAATCCAAAATGATAAATTAAAAAATAAAATAGATATGAAAATACAAGAGAAAGTTATTTTAAATTTAAAAGCCGAACTTGCTATGAGGCATAAATCATTCGATGATTATAATGATGAAGAAATAGAAACTATGCTTCAAGCTCAAAAGCAAAAGATAATTGATGATTTAAAAACTAAGTCTTTAGTTGCTGCTTTAGCTATT
>JALRJW010000079.1 GCA_023268955.1 Aliarcobacter sp.
ACTTTTTTAGGGAATTCTTGTACAAATTTAGGTGTTAATATTCTCATGTATTTTGCTAATACAATAATTTCAGGCTCATACTCTTTGATTTTAGTAATCATTTTATCTTCGTGTTCTTCCCTTGATAAACCTTCTGCACTAATGCAAGTAAATGGAATATCAAATTTACTAACTAAATCACCTAATATTTCGTGATTTGCAATAACTGCTTTAATATTTGCATTTAATTCACCATCAGCATATCTAATTAATAAATCCCCTAAAACATGTGATTCTTTAGTTGCTAAAATAACTACATCTTTTTTAGCTTTTTTATTTAGTTTAATTTGAGCTGTTTGAGGTAATGCTTCTTTTAATTCCTTTAAAAGTAAATTAGCATTTACTTTCCCTGAAATTACTGTTCTCATAAAAAACTTTTTTGTCTCTTCATCAACGTATTCAGCATTTTTTTCTATGTTTAAGTTGTTTGCAAAAAGAACTTTTGAGATATTGTAAACAAGTCCTTTTGAATCTTCTGCATCAATTAAAAGTGTATATTCTTCCATTTTTTATATTATTCCCGTCAAAATATTTAATTTTTAGCGGGAATAATACCATTTTGCAGATTAATAACTATTTTAATTAGCACTTTTTGTGTTTTTTTAAACCATTAATGCTAGTTTTTCTCTATATTGCTGATAATTAAACTCTTTAACTCTAGCAACACCACTTTCAACAGCAGCTTTTGCAACAGCAGAAGATACTTCAACCATTAATCTTTTATCAAAAGGAGTTGGAATAATATACTCTCTTCCATATTTTAAGTCTCCAAATAAAACTTTTAACTCAGGATAAAGTTCCTCTTTAGCTAAATTAGCAATAGCATTTGCAGCTGCCATTTTCATTTCCATATTTATTTTTTTTGTTTGTACATCTAAAGCACCCCTAAAAATAAATGGGAAACCAAGTACATTGTTTACTTGATTTGGATAATCAGATCTACCTGTCCCTATAATTGCTTTTGGTTTTATTTCTCTAACTTCATCAGGGAATAACTCAGGTGTAGGATTTGCTAAAGTAAAAATAATAGGCTCTTCACACATCAGTGCAACATGCTCTTTTGTAAAAGATCCAGGTTTTGATAAACCTAAAACCATATCTGCATTTGTAAAAGCTTCATCCATACTCATAGCTTCATCTATTGCAAAAGTTGATTTATATTCATTTAAATCATTTCTTCCTTTGTGAATTACACCTTTTGAGTCACACATAATTAGATTTTTCACACCTAATTCTTTGTACATATTAGAACAAGATGTAGCACTAGCACCTGCTCCCACAACAACTACTTTCATGTTTTCTGGTTTTTTATTTAGCATTTGTGATGCATTTATAAGTGCTGCTGTTGTAATAATAGCTGTTCCGTGTTGATCATCGTGCATAACAGGAATATCCAGCTCTTCAATAAGTCTGTTTTCAATTTCAAAACACTCAGGAGCTTTTATATCTTCAAGGTTTATTCCTCCAAAAGTAGGAGCGATAGCTTTTACAATTTTACAAAATTCATCAATATTTGTTTCATCAACTTCAATATCAAAAGAATCAACTGCAGCAAATTTTTTAAATAATACTGCTTTTCCTTCCATAACAGGTTTTGAAGCTAATGCACCAATATTCCCTAATCCTAAAACTGCTGTTCCATTTGATATTACGGCAACTAAATTTCTTTTAGATGTATATTCATAAGCTGCCTCTGAATCATTTTGAATCTCAATACAAGGAAAAGCGACACCAGGTGAATATGCTAAAGATAAATCTCTTTGCGATTCTAATCTTGTAGTTGTAGTAATAGCAACTTTTCCAGGATTTGGTACTCTGTGATAATCTAATGCTTCATTTTTCATAAGTTCATTGTTCATATTTTTTTCCTTAAAATTTATAATAAAATATATAGAAAATAAATATACTACAAAAAAGGTTAGGTATAATTAAAATTTATACTAAAATTTTATAAATTTTTTGATTTACTTATAATACTTTTAATCATATCATTAAAAACAAAATAATGTATTGGAACTAATGCATACCAATATAATCTTCCAAAAACCCCTTTAGGATAGAAGTATGCCGATTGAATCAAATTATTATTTTCTATTTTAAACTCAAGCCAAGCATCACCTGGGACTTTCATTTGAGCATATAAAAGTAATCTTTCATTAGTTTTAATATCAACTACTTTCCAAAAATCAAGACTCTCTCCAATTCTTAGATTTTGAGGATGACGTCTACCTCTTTTTAAACCATATCCACCAATTAATTTATCAAAAACTCCTCTGATTTCCCATAAAAAATCATAGTTAAACCAACCATTTTCTCCACCTATCCCCATGAAAGATTTGTATACTTTATCTTTATCAATATTTGAAATATCAGCGATTTTTCTATCAATGAAAATTGCATCTGCAATCTGTTTTGTGTGGTCTTTATCCCAAATTGTCCCTGCATTGTCACTCCATCTTGAAAAAACTTGATTTTTTTGTATCTCATCAATTGCTTTTGAAACAGCACACTCGTAATCTATAGGTTTAATATTTGGAAAATATTTTTTAGCATTGTCATTTTGAATTATTACTTCAGATTTTAATCCTTCAATCAAGGCTTTTGCTACTGTAAAAGGTACAGGAGTAAATAGATTTAACCAATAAGATGATAAGTTGATTGATAAAAATGGCAAAGGAATAATTACTCTTTTTAGACCCAAAACTTTTGCCGTTTTTAGCATCATATCTTTATATGATAATTGCTCACTTCCTATATCAACAATTAAATTTTTCGATTCACTTATACTAATAGATTCAATTAAATATTTTAATACATCACTAACAGCAATTGGTTGAGCTTTTGTAAATACCCATTTTGGTGTTGTCATAATAGGAAGTTTTTCAGTTAGATTTCTAATTATCTCAAAACTTGTACTACCTGAACCTATAATTACTCCAGCTCTTATCCAAATAGTTTGTACTTTTTTTGATGAACTTAAAACTTCACCTGTTTCAATTCTACTTAGTAAATGTAAACTAGTATTTTCATCTTTTACGCCTAAGCCACCTAGGTAAATTACTCTTTTAACATTGTTTATTTCACAAGCATCTATAAAATTTTGAGCAGATTGTTTATCAAGATTTTTATAATCTTTTGAATTTAATGAATGAACTAAATAATAAGCTATATCAATATCTTTTAAAGCGTTTATGAGTGACTCTTTATCTAAAGTATCACCTTCTATAATCTCTATATTTTTATTTGTTTGGGGAGGAAATCTATTTTTATTTCTTACTAATAATCTAATTTGAAGGTTTTCATCTTTTAGTAAAAGCTGTTTTAATCTTCTACCTATGTAACCCGTTGAACCTGTGAGTAGTATCTTCATAGCATATCCTTTTTGAGATATAAAATTATTATATCTATTAAAAAGGACTTTTAGTATTCAGTTTTTGGTGATTTAAATTATATTTTTAATGATGTTCTTCAATCATAGTTAAAATTCTATCATAAATAGTTTGCGCTTCTTCATCTGTAATATCATCTTCATCTATTGCTTTAACTATTAAATTTAATTCTTCAAGAAAAGAAATCATTTCAGTTGAAGCATCAAAATCATCATCAGTTGCAGTTTTATTATCAATTAATACTTTTAATTCATCTATATAACTTTGTGATTCAGGAATCATCGTATCGATGATTAGTTCTTTTAAATCTGTTTTTATATTGTGCTCGTGCATTTATACCTCAAGTTTATTTTTTATTAATTTCTTGGATTATATTACAAGTATGTTTTACTCTTGCATAATAATTCCTGCAAATCTTCCACAAGTTTTGTCATTTCTATATGAAAAATATGGTTTGTTTGAACATATTGTGCAAATAGATGATATTTCAATATTTTCAACACCTATGTCATTTAAAAGTTTTTTATTTATTCCTTGCAAGTCGATATATCTATTTGATGCAAACTCTTTTCCAAAACTTGTTTTTACTATATTTTCTAACTCTAGGTTAACTTCATAACAACACTTTTGAATACTTGGACCTAGAATCACTTTTATATCTTTTGCTTGGCAATTAAATTTTTCTATCATTTTATTTGCTGTAATTTGAGCTATTTTTAAAAAAGTAGAGTTTCTTCCAGCGTGAACTGCTGCTATTACACCTTTTTTTTCATCATACATTAAAATAGGAATGCAATCTGCAACCATAACCATAAGTGGTAGATTTTTGCATACAGTTATTATTCCATCTGCATCTTCTATTAGTTTTGGTGAATTTTCATCTACAATTACAACATTGTTTCCATGAACTTGATTCATATAAACTAAATCTTCATTTTTGTAGCCTAATTTTATTGCTAAATTAATTAATAAAGCAAAATTAATTGATTCTAATAATATTTATTTTTACACAGATTTTTTAAAACCGGTCGATGGAATAATAACTGGTAAGTATGGAAATCAAAGAATTTTGAATGGAGAACCTAGAAGAGCACATT
>JALRJW010000168.1 GCA_023268955.1 Aliarcobacter sp.
AGGCGTTGCTACAAGCAATGACTTTACAGCAAAACTTAAAAGTAAAACAAGATCTGATATTGAAGTTTCATCTATTTATTTTCAGGATCAAATAGATGTTTCGGATAGATTGAAATTAAGAATAATAAATTTGATAAAGAATTATTAAAAAATCGAAAACAATTTTCAATGAACAAATCTGCTCCATTAACTAATAATGAAGCTATTAATATTCTTACAAGAGATTCAGATATTTTAAATGAGGTTGTTAAATACTTACCTGAACATCCTTATTTGTTTGACCCTGAAATTATGACAACTGAACATTTAAGAGATATTTTTAAAGAGTTTATTAGAGAATCAATTTTTGAGAATATTTCAGATGAAATTCCATATGAAACTGATGTTGTAATAGATAGAGTTGAAGAAAAAAATGATTTAGATGTTGTAAAAGCAACTATTATAGTTCAAAAATCTACTCAAAAAGGTATGATTATTGGAAAAGGAGCAACAGCAATCAAAAGAATTGGAAAAGATGCAAGAATGAAAATAGAAAAACTTACAGGAAGAAAATGCTATTTAGAATTGTTTGTTTCTATTAAAAAAGGGTGGACAAAAAATAAAGATGCCCTAAAACAAATGGGATATGATATAGACGCATAATTAATTATAATATAAAATATTATAGTTTAAGACTTTATTTAATAAAACCCTTATATAATAATTTAAATTATATAAAGGTTTTTTAATGACTGCTGAAAATCAATTTGTTTCTTGCTTTGAAATTAAAACTTTTTTAGTTCAAATTACTGAAAAAATTGATGATAAAAATCTTTTAAAATTTCTAAAAACTCAACTTACATTAAATGATTACTCTTTAGGCCAAAATGATTTTTTAGGAACTGTTTATTTAGAAGAATCAAATAAACAGTTTATTTTTACAAACAAAGAATCAAACAAAATTCAATACTTTGATTTATTTTATGATGAATTGCAAAAAAGTGATGATAAATTTGTTTGTATAGTTTGTTGTGATGTAATCTATATTTATAAGTACAAAAAAATTTACTATTTTCAAGTACTTGATTTTTCATTTGATGAAATAGAAATTAAGAACTTAATTTTTGAAAAATTAAATATTAAAATAGATTGTTTTAGATGGATAGATGAAAACAGACTAAATGAACTAAAAAAAAATGAGCTTTATAATACTCAAGTTTTTAATTTAAACAAACATAAAAATGTTAATTTATTTAAAATACTTGTGGGATATATTTTAGGATTAATATTTATTTGTTCTTATTTAATATATGAAAAAATCCAAGAAAAACCAGTTGAAATTAAAAAAGAGTACTACACATATAAATCAAAAAAATTAAGTCAAATAGTTCAAATATTAATCAGTCAAAAATTAATAATTCATGAAATGAATTTTAATAAAAAATTAGAAGTTTTGGTGAAAGTTGATAAATCTTTTTATAACCAAGATTTATTAGTATTATTAAAAGAGAACTTTAAAATAATTAATTCTAGTTTTGATAAAAATGAAAATTTATACAAAGTAGAATTGCATGCTAAGTAGAATAGAAAACAGATTTAATAAATTATCAATAAAGAGTATTATTGAAATATTCTTAATTATATTTGTAATCTTTATTCTTTTAGTTTTATATATAAGAAGCATCGATTCTAATCCCATTAAAAATGTTAAAACAAATCAGTTTAAGGGAAGTGCTCATGAAATTTATTCAAAAATAAAAGAATTTGAAAATATTAATATTATTAGCTCAAAAATACAAAGTAAATCTATCAATTTAGAATTGATTTCTAATCTTGAAAACATTGTTTTTTATCTCAATAAAATTGAGAACCTAAATAATTTCATAAAAATAGATGATTATAAAATCACTAAAAAAGATGAAGATTACAAGTTGATATTAAAAGTTTCATTTGATAAATACAAAGCAAAGAAGTCAGATTTTATAGTTGAGTATAAATCATCACATAATCTCATAAAAGTAAATACTACTCAAATAGAAAATATTAGTATTGCAAAATCTAATAAAATAGAAGATTTTAAATTGAGTGCAATAGTTTTTAACAGCGTAATTTTAAATGATAATTTTTTAAAAATCAATGAACAAATAAACGGTTATAAAATAATAAAAATAAGAGATAAGAGTGTGATTTTAAGTAAAAATAACGAAACAATAGAGGTTCATCTTAATGACTGATTTGCAAGATTTAAACTCACAAATTATTGATTATGGTTTATTTGATAAATATTTTAATGACTATTTTATAAACAATCTTATATGCCCAATTTATGAAAATGACAAATATCTAAAGTTAGCTATATGTAATGAATCAAACTTGCAAAATATTGAGAGTAGATTTTCAAGGAAACTGAAGTTTCAAGAGTTTGATAAGAGTGATTTGCAGTTTGTTTTATCAAATATACAGATAAAAAAAGAGTTGATAAAGTATATCGCTAATTCGCAAACAAGTATAGATAGTGATAATCATATAAAACTATTTTTTGAAAAACTTATCACATTTGCAGTTCAAAATAGGGCAAGTGACATTCATATAGAATCGAATGAATCAAAAGTCTTGTTTAGATTTAGAATAGATGGTGCATTAAAAAGTTTTTTTGTATTACAAAAGGACTATTCAAAACAGATATCTTCATATATAAAGTTAATTTCAAATCTTGATATAACCCAAAATAGGTTGCCTCAAGACTCAAGATTTAAAGTAAAAATCAATGAAAAAGATTATGATTTTAGGGTTTCTATTTTACCTATTATTGAAGGTGAATCTATAGTTATTAGGGTATTGGATTCAAATAACTCAAAAAAAGAGCTAAAATCTTTAGGCTTTTCTGATTATATTTTAAGTAATTTGTATCAAGCATTAAAATTAAAACAAGGTTTGATATTAATAGCGGGTCCAACAGGAAGTGGTAAAACAACTACAATTTATTCTTTACTTCAATTGCTAAACTCTGACAAAAGAAAAATTATTACGGTTGAGGATCCCGTTGAGTACAAAATGAATAATATTCAACAAGTAGCCGTAAACAATAAATTAGGCTTAACTTTTCAAGTGTCTTAAAAAATATATTAAGACAAGACCCTGATGTTTTACTTATAGGTGAAATCAGAGAAGAAGAATCTTTAAAAATAGCCTTACAAGCTTCATTAACAGGACATTTAGTAATTTCAACTATACATTCAAATTCAGCTTTACAGACAATATCAAGACTTCTTGATTTAAATGCAGATAGGTTTTTACTTTCAACTTCTTTGAAATATATTTTATCTCAGCGGTTGGTTTTGTCATATTGTAAATCATGCAAAAATAAAGGATGTGATAAATGTAATTTTACAGGGTTCTTTGATAGGTTATGTATAGCAGAGATAATAAAAGTTGATGAAAACATCTCTTCAATGATTTTAAAGAAAGATTCACTTAATGAGATTAAAAAGCACCTTTTATCTAAAGATTTTATAGATATTTTTAGTGATGGAATAAATAAAGTAAATGAAAATCTCACTTCAAAAGAAGAGATTTTAAAAGTTATTAGTAATGAATAAATATGAAATTATCTATCAAGAAAATAACAAAAAATTAAAGAAAATCATTGAAGTTGAAAATAAATTAGATTTAAAATTATTGCCACCTAACACAATCTTGATTAAACAAATATCTAAACAAAAAATTGTTTTTAAAGATGAGGTTGTAATAAATATTTTAAATGAGTTAAATTTAATTTTATCATCAAATATTAATTTTAATGAAGCCTTGAATATTCTAAGAAATTCAAGAAAAGATTCTGAATCT
>JALRJW010000169.1 GCA_023268955.1 Aliarcobacter sp.
CTAGTTTAATATTATGTATATATAAGGAGTTGGTTTGAAGAAAGATTTCATAGTTACAAATAAAATTAATATGACAGATTATTCTAATGCTTTAGAGCTTATTGAAAAAAGTAAATATATATTAATTGTAACTCATGTTAATCCTGATGCCGACTCAATTTCATCTGCACTTGCACTATCTAACTTGTTTTTTGAAAATAAAATTAAGCACAAAGTATTTAATATAAGTTCTGATTTACCTCAAAACTTAGACTTTATAGAAAGATTTGACAAAATCACAGATCAATTTCCTAAGTTTTATGACTTAGTTATAAGTGTGGATTGTGGTTCATATAAAAGATTAGGTTTTGATGTACCTAAAGATATTCCTATTATTAACTTTGATCACCATAAATCAAATGAAGATTTTGGTGTAATAAATTTAGTTGATCCATATTTAAGTTCAACGGCTGAAGTGGTGTATGATTTTTTTAAACATAATGGTTTATATATCACAAAAAATTCAGCAACTGCTTTATATGTTGGAATTTATGATGATTCATTGGCATTTTCTTTGGGAAGATGCGATGAAACAACTTTTGAAAAAGTTAACTTTTTAGTTTCATGTGGAGCAAGTCCCTCTTCAATAGCAAATTCACTTTTAAGAAGGGATTCTTTAGCAAAATATAGAATTATTCCAAAGGTGCTAAATAGTTTAGAGCTTTTTAAAGAGGGTGAAGTCGCAACAATATTTGCAACCCAAGAGTTTTATGATGAAACGGGTGCTCATAGTAGAGATTGTGATGATGCACTTGATATGATAATGAGTATGGCAATTGTTAAAGTTGCTATATTTTTAAGAATAGTAAACAATCAAGTAAGAGTTTCAATAAGATCTAAAAATAAATTTGATGCATCAAAAGTTGCATCTGTTTTTGGTGGTGGAGGGCATTTTAATGCAGCTGGTTTCACCATAGAGACTTTAGATGTTATGGAAGCTAAAAATCAAGTATTAAGGGAAGTTTTTGAGTTTTACAAGTAGACAAAAATCGAATAATTTAGCAAAAGTGGTGTTAGTTCTAGTTATATTAGTAATAGCAGGAATAGGTGGTTTTGTTGGTTTTTCTCCAATGTTTGAGAAAAATGCTCCAAAAATTACTGTTGAAAAAAATATTTTCTGGAATTTAAAAAATCCTATTGATATTGTTATTGAAGATGAAAGCAATATCAAATCATACAGCGTTACTTTTATTGATGGAAATAAAAGAATTCCACTAGTAGTTAATGAAACAAAAGTTGGAAATCAAGTTCAACTTTCTGTTGTACCACCTAAATTTCCTAGAAGATATGAACCAACAACAACTTCAATGGAAATCAAAGTTACAGATGACTCAAAATGGAATTTCTTTGCTGGAAATGAAAGCAAAGTAAGTGCAAACATTACAATAGATACAAAAAATCCTGTTGCAAATGTAATATCAAACTCTTATATGATTAAACAAGGTGGAAGTGCTACTTTAGTTGTTGAGGTTAAAGATGAGAATTTAAAAGATGCTTATGTTAGTTTTAACAATCAAGAGTTTTTTGAGTTAATACCTTTTTATAAAGAGAATTATTACATGGCTTTAATTGCATGGCCAATTGATATTGATGAATTCCAAAGGGTAAGTTTAGTTGCTACTGATATGGCAAACAATGAAACAGTTACTAAAATCCCATATTACATCAAATCGCATCCTAAAAAGATTGATAATATTAATGTATCAAGTAAATTTATAAACAATGTATCAAAAGTAGTTTTAGAAAAATCAGGTTATGAAGTGCCAGGTGATGATGTTCAAGCTTTTATATTGTCAAACAAAGATTTAAGAAAAGATAATGTTGAAACTATTAAAAATGTTGTTAGAAAATACATGGATAAAGGTGAAGTTTCAAGTTTTAATCTAGATACATTTAAACAACTAAGAAATGGAAAAACTTTTGCTTTATATGGTGAGAGAAGACACTATTTTTATGATAACAATAAAATTGATGAAGCATGGCACTTAGGAATTGACTGGGCAAGTGT
This sequence comes from Aliarcobacter sp., assembly GCA_023268955.1. Taxonomy (GTDB): domain Bacteria; phylum Campylobacterota; class Campylobacteria; order Campylobacterales; family Arcobacteraceae; genus JALRJW01. The sequence goes on from JALRJW010000169.1 coordinate 2,048, forward strand.
TCAAAAAGCTAAAATATTTACAACAAATCAAGGTAAAGTTATCTTTAATGATTACTTAGGAATTTATGGAAATACAATTATTTTAGACCATAGATTTGGATTAGCGACTTTATATGCACATACAACTAATTCTCATGTAATGCTTGATGATTTAGTTACAGATAATCAGCTTATTGCAAATACAGGTTCAACAGGAGCTGTATTTGGAGACCATTTACATTTTGGTGTGTTAGTTCAAGGAATTGAAGTTAATCCATTAGAGTGGTTGGATTCAAATTGGATTAAATTGAATGTAACAAATGTTTTAAATAATGCAACTTAAGAACAGAAGAAAAAGATATGTTTAGAAAATGAGATGAGCCTATTCAACAAGATCCTAAAAAAGTATAAAATCATGATTGTAAGACACAAAATATCGTATTTAGCGTCTCAAAAAG
>JALRJW010000172.1 GCA_023268955.1 Aliarcobacter sp.
AGCAACAATAGTTTTATCTTTACCAATATCTAAACCAAATGCAACACAATCAGCTACTAAATCATGAGTTTTTACAACTCTTTCAATTTCGTGTGGAGATACTCTAAATCCGAATGTATTGATAATATCATCTTTTCTTCCAATGAACCAAATATATCCATCTTTATCTCTTTTTGCATAGTCACCTGTAAAGAAGTAACCATCATGTCTAGCTTTTGTTGTCTCTTCTTCTAATTGCCAGTACTCTAAGAATAATCCTGGATCGTCTTCACCGATACAAATCATACCTTCTTCTTCTAAACCAACTTCTTCTAAAGTTTCAGGGTCTAAAAGTTTTACAATATGTCCTGGTTGAACGAAACCAGCAGATCCTGGTCTAATTGGGTTGTTTTTAGAGTGAGAAATATAGTATGAGCACTCAGACATACCAATTGCTTCAAAGATATCTTGGTCAAATCTATCTCTCCATAAACCTAGCATTTCATCAGATAAGTGTTCACCAGCAGACATACAATATCTTAATGATGGACAATCTTTTAATGTAAAGTCAGTTTTTTGGATGATTTGTCTATAAATTGTTGGAACTCCAATGAAAATTGTACATTGGTGTTTTTTAATTAAATCAATCCAAGTTGAAGCATCATTTGAACCCTCATATGCAATAACTGTATGACCATTAAATAATGGGTCCATTAAAGCAGAACCCAATACATAAGTCCAGTTAAATTTACCAGAGTGCATGATTCTGTCATTTTCTTTAAAATCAAACCAATATTCAGTTGCAGGAGTTCTACCAACTAATGATCTATGTGAGTGTAAAACACCTTTTGGATAACCAGTTGTTCCAGATGTATAAACTAAATATGCAGGCTCACCTGATTTTGATTTATAATGATTTGGAGTTTTATCTCCATTATTTAAGATATCATTTAATGCGTAAACATTGATACCTTTTGGTTTTTTGAAACCTTCAACTGAGTCACAAGCTGCAACTATAATTGTTTTTAAGTTATCAACATTTTCTAAATATGGAACTAAGTTTTCATACATAGTTGCAGACATTACGATTGCACTTGCTTGTGAATCTTCTGCAAGGTATTTAACTTCAGAACCAGATAATAGTGTTGAAGTAGGAACTGCGATAATTCCTGCTTTAATAGCTCCAAAGAAAGAAATTGGGTATGCTAAAGAGTTCTTTAAACATACTAATACTCTATCTCTTGGCTCTAATCCAAGTCCTGTAAGGAAGTTACAAACTTGGTCAGATTTCTCTGCTAAATCTTTGTATGAAATTTCATCAGTACCTAATTTGTCATCTTCAATAACCATTGCGATGTTGTTTTCATTTTTTGTTCCAACATGCGCAGATGTACAAGCGACACCAATGTTTAAAAATTCAGGTATTTCAATTGTTAAATTTTCACTCATAATTGTATTCTCCTTACAAATTACAGTTGACCATATGGCCAGTTTTCTTTGAATGTATGAATCGGCATTCTATTTAATACTGATAATGCAAATATCTCATCTTCTTTTGGTAATGCTCTTAATGCATACGCTCTTAATAAGTTTTGTAAAGATTTACCAAACATTGGTGGATCTAACATTTCACCTTCATATCTGATTGCCCCTGATAATAATGCATCAGTTTCAATAGCAGCTTTTAAAATAGCAACATCTTTTGCAATCTCATTTGGAGATGGTGTAAACGCAACTTTACAAACATTAATATGATTTGGAGTAATAACTTGTTTTCCTGTTAATCCCATTGCACATTCTCTGTTTGCATGTGAATAAACAGCTCTTGATGCTTCATCACCATGTAAATCTAACCATCTTCTAATATCTTTTTTCTCAACACATGAATCAGGTAATGAGTGTGGTGTTAACATAACTTCAACTCCACCGATAACTCCAGTTCCTTTAACTCTTGCTTCCATAGTTAACATATTAAAGAATGTTTCTAATTCGTCAATCCATCCTTTTGGTGTGATTTTATAAGCCATAGCTTTTGAAAAATCGTGGATACCAAATACAATGTGTTTAACAGTTGAATGATCCATTAATCTATCAGCAATTTGTAAAGATTTTGGGTGTTCAACGATTGGTTGAATTGTTAAGTTTGAACCAATAGAAACTAACCATGAAGATAAATCTCTAATCTCAGCACTTCCATAAACTTCACCAGCTTTTGCTAAAACAATTACATCAATGTATTTGTGAATTTGTTTTAACATTTTTAAATCTTCTTCATATTCATCAGTTCTGAATGGGTTAATTCTAACTGCGATTTGGAAGTTTCTTTCAGGGAACTTTGGTAATTCTTGAATTAAAAGTTCTCTAGACATAGCTTTTTGTCTACAACCATCTTCTAAGTCGAATAATACAGTGTGCGCTTTTGTTTTGTAAGCGTGTTTTTGTAATCTTAACTTAGCTTGTTCCATACTTTCATATGTTCCATCTAATGGGTTGAATTTAATTGGTGGGTAATAAATTTGAATACCAGGCCAATATCCACCAAGTACTGGTGTTAAGTCGTCATTTGCTGTTAACTTAGATAAATCTATTGCAGAAGTCATCTTAATCTACCTTTCTATTTTTAATTGTAAGTGATACTTTACTGTTTTTAATCTTTGAAATTATTCAAAATAAAAACTAACAGGAAAGTTATACAGAATTTAAAATGAATTGTTTTTATAGCTTTTGAACTATCAAAATAATTTAAGGTTAAAATTAAAAAAGCCTTACTAAACCCAAGACTCAGGGAAAGAAAACTTAAAGTATAAGCTAAAAATATACATAATTCTTACATAATTGAGTATTTTTTAAGTGTAGATTTTAGATAAAAATCAAAAAAAATCAAAAAAAAACTTCATTTTGTTCAAAAAATTAAAAATGTAAATAAATTGTAAATTGTTTTTACATTGAGAATTTACAAATTTTTTCTATAATTTTTTAACTTATTTTAAGGATAATTTATGAGTTTAAATGTTGATTTAAAAGTAATTAAAATTGGATTGTTAATTACTTTAATGTCATTGGTTTTTGGTGTAGGAATGGGAATAGTTTTTGGAGCAAATGAAAAAGTGTTTAAAAACTATATTTCTAAAAATATTGAATTGAACCCTACAGTTCATGATGAAAAGAGTAAATCTAAAATTTGGAGATATGCTCAAAGAGCCCATTTTCATGCTGGAGGAATAGCTGCATATTCACTAGCTTTGTTATTGATAATACTTTTATCTAAAATGAAAGATTCATACAAAAGATTAAGCTCAACTTTAATAGGAATTGGGTCTTTATATCCATTAGCATGGTTAATAATATTTTTAATGGCACCACATGTTGGAAGAGATGCTGCAAAACATAATATATTAACAGAGTCTATTGTTTATGGAACAGTTGGCGCATTTGTAATAGGTCTTGGAATTCTACTAGCAAGTCTATTTTTAAATAAATTTAATGTAGAAGAAAACTAATTTTTAAAAAAAGTCACAGTGTCATAAAGGACTTAACTCTCCTTTGCCTTTATGACACATCATTTTTATTTTTGATAATCCTGCAAAAATTTATATTTAACAAATTTATCTAAAAATGGTTTTGAAACTTTGTCAAAACTATCAATATCTTTATATAAATTTACAAATAAACTAAAATTTATATCTCTTGTTTTTAAAGCTGCACTTGAAAGCAGGGTGTCATTAATACAACCTAGTTTTGAAGGAGCAATTAAAAAAGTCTCTTCGCAATCAAAAATATCAATTAAATCAATTATGAAAAGTTCATCTTCAATTGGAACCATTAATCCTCCTGCACCTTCAATTATTAGCACATCACATTTTGATTTTAACTCTTTAACTTTTTCTTTTAAAAAATCAATACTAATATTTGTATTTTCTTTTGCAACCCAAGGAGCAGCTGGAAGTTTAAATTGATATGGAACAATGTCATTTATAGTAAAATGAAAATCTGGATTTAGTTGTTTAACTAAATTTAACATTTTAGTACCATCTAAAGGATAATCTTCCACTCCCGTTTCACAAGGTTTAAAGTATCCTACTTTTAAGCCATTTTTAGCAAAATATCTTAAGAAAGTTTCACTTGCGAAAGTCTTACCTACATCTGTATTTGTGGCAGTTATGAATATTGTTTTGTTTAAATAATAGTTTGGATTGTGTTTCATCTAATTTTCTCTAATCTTCTTTTGGTTATAATAATTTCTTAAAATTTAAAAAATTTATTCTATCATAGTAAAGGTTTGAAGTGGGAAGTAATATTGAAATTGAATTAGATGATGCTATTGAAGTTAAAGAACCTCAAAAATTTAAAGTTATATTATTAAATGATGATTATTCAACAATGGATTTTGTTATAGATGTATTAGTAAAAGTTTTTAGAAAATCAATTGATGAAGCATCAGCTATTATGTTAAATATACATAATAATGGAAGAGAAATTTGTGGAATATATACACATGAGATTGCATCTACTAAAGTAGCCCAAGTTAAAACTATGGCAAGAGAAAAAGGGTTTCCTTTAAAAGCCATTATGGAAGAAGAATAAGAAAAGAGTCAATTATGATTAGTAAAGAATTAAGAACAATTTTTGCCCAAGCAGTTAGTTATGCAAAAACATCTCACCATGAATATTTAACATTAGAACATATTTTCATGATGTTGTTGCATGATGAAATTATTGAGACACTTTTTGTAGATTTGGGAGTTGATTCAAGCAAGATTTTTGAAGATATGAAAAAATACATTGATGAAAATACTCCAAAATTGCCAGAAGGAATTACAGACGAGCCTATTGAAACAATGTCTTTGTCTTCAACTATTGAATATATGGTTGCTCATATTCAAAGTAGTGGAAGAAGTAAAGCAGGTGTTGAAGATATGTTTGTTGCTATATTAAAAGATGAAAAAACTTATGCTTCTTATTTATTGAAAAAAATGGGTATCCAAAAAGTTGATATTTTAGAAGAGATTTCTCATAAAGATTCTAATGAAGATGAAGAAAATGATTTTGAAAATAACGATAATAAAGTTTTGAAAAACAATTCAACTGAATTAGTAGCTGTTGCAAAAAAAGGTGAGATTGACCCTGTTATTGGAAGAGATTTAGAAATTTCTAGGGTAATTGAAGTTTTATCAAGAAGAAAGAAAAACAATCCAATATTAGTGGGTGAACCAGGTGTTGGTAAAACAGCAATTGCTGAAGGTTTAGCTTTAAAAATTGCAAATGAAGAAGTGCCTGAATTTTTATATGACTCAAAAGTATTTTCACTTGATATGGGTTCAATGATAGCAGGAACTAAGTATAGAGGTGATTTTGAGAAAAAATTAAAAACACTTTTAAAAGAAGTTTCAAAAATAAACAAAGCAATAGTGTTTATTGATGAAATTCATACAATAGTTGGTGCTGGAAGTGTTGGTGGAAGTGCTATGGATGCTTCAAATATCTTAAAACCATTACTTGCAAATGGAAAGTTAAGATGTATTGGTGCTACAACTTTTGCTGAGTTTAGAAATGACTTTTCAAAGGATAAAGCACTTTCAAGAAGATTTGCAAAAGTTGATGTAAATGAACCAAGCATTGAAGATGCCGTTTTAATTTTAGATGGTTTAAAATCAAAATATGAAGAGTATCATGGTGTTAAATATTCTAAAAAAGCCATTGAAACAGCAGTTGAATTAAGTAAAAAATATATAACTGATAGATTTTTACCTGATTGTGCTATTGATGTTATTGATGAGGTTGGGGCTTCTAAAAAGATTGAATTATCAACTTCTTTAAAAACAAAATCAGATAAAAATATCACTATCACTCAAAAAGATATTGAAATTATTGTTGCTAAAATGGCTCATGTTCCTGCAAAATCAGCAACAAAATCTGATTTAACACTTTTAAAATCTTTAGAAAAAAATATGCAAAAAAGAGTATTTGGACAAGATAAAGCTATTACAAATATTGTTCAATCAATAAAAAGAAACAAAGCAGGTCTTGGACTTGATAAAAAACCAATTGGAAGTTTCTTATTTACAGGGCCAACAGGCGTTGGAAAAACAGAAGTAGCAAAAGAGATATCAACACAACTTGGAATCCATTTCGAAAGATTTGATATGAGTGAATATATGGAAGCTCACACGATTTCAAGACTTATTGGAGCACCAGCTGGATATGTAGGATTTGAGCAAGGTGGACTTTTAACTGAGGCAATTAGAAAGCATCCTCATACTGTTTTATTGTTAGATGAAATAGAAAA